>NZ_QTKI01000708.1:0-1252 GCF_010820945.1 Rhodopseudomonas sp. BR0C11 | reverse complement strand
CCGCGGCGGGGGGGCTGTTGGTGCGGATCGGGCTGGAACTGGTCAAGCCGCTATGGCGGAAGATGATGCGGCAACCGGGTTAGCGCCCGGCCGCCGCATCGCGGGACGCGGATCGGCGTCGTTACGCGAACGCGTAGTCCGCGGCCTGCCGGTCGATCACGAACCGGCTGGTATTGGCGCAGTCTTCACAGCGATAGATGTGGCGCTCGAATTCAACCTTGTGTCCGACCGGTCGTGGCTCGACGCGCACGAGCCGCATGGTCGCGCCGCACTCCGGGCAGCGGGACGGGTCGAAACTGGTTGATACGTGGCGCCAGACCATAATGCCTCCTCCATGATGGCCGGTAGTCGTCGGACGGATCATGCTGAGCGGCCCGGTCGCCGCTCAGCCGGATCGAGGCCCCGCCTTTCGGCGGCGGATCGTCGTCATCGAGCCGCTGCAGCGCGTCGAGGATCGCGCGTAGCGGCACCGGATTGCGGTGCCCCGGCGCGAGACGCAGCCACGGCTGCTGCTCGACGGCGTTGGCGTCGGACGCCCATGAGGAGAGGATGGCGCGCTTTTCGGCGGTGCAAAGCGCGTCGTCGCGCAGCACCTGGTCGGGATGATCATAGACCGTTGCCGAGGGGCGCAAGGCCGTGACGCTGGCGGCGCCAGGCGCGTAGCTGTGTTCGAAATTGGTAGATCGCATCTGTGGTCCTCCCGAATTCCTCCTTCCAAACCGGGACGGCCGATGACTTGGACACGGCGTTACCGTTTTCAAGACGGTGCGCGAAAAAAATCTTCGAGCCCCTCCCACGGGACTACCACCCTGCCCCTTGACGACGGCGCAACCGCGCCCAAATCGAAAGCGCACCCGCGATACGCGGGCGACTTCCAGATCACAACTACCCGTATCGAGGACTTCAAGACTGAGTACGAGGAGGCATCCATGAACATGCGCGACATCATCCCCTGGGGCCGGACCAATCAACCCGCGACCCGCTCGTTCGACGGCGACCCGTTCCTGTCGCTGCACCGCGAGATGAATCGGCTGTTCGACGACGTATTCCGCGGCTTCGACGTGCCGGCCCGTGCCGGCGCCCTGACACCGTTCAGTACCGGTTGGCCGAAACTCGAAATCACCGATGGCGACAAGGAACTGAAGATTGCCGCCGAAGTGCCGGGCCTCGAGGAGAAAGACATCGAGGTGCTGCTCGACGACGGTACACTGACGATCCGCGGTGAAAAGACGGCGTCGAACGAGGCCAAGGA
>NZ_QTKI01000707.1:0-1256 GCF_010820945.1 Rhodopseudomonas sp. BR0C11 | reverse complement strand
GGTCGATCCGTCGCGGCTGCTGCTGACCGGCCTCAGCGACGGCGGCACCTTCTGCTACGTCTCGGGCCTGACCAGCGACTCGCCGTTCACCCATCTGGCGCCGATCGCCGCGAGCTTTCATCCGCTGCTCGCCGGCGCGGCGGATTCCGCCCGGCTGCGCGGGCTGCCGATCCAGATCGTGCACGGTCGCCACGACTGGATGTTTCCGGTGGAGGTGGCTCGGCAGGCCCATGAGGCGCTGGTCTCGGCCGGCGCCGACGTCAGCTACCGCGAGATCGCCGACCTCAGTCACAGCTACCCGCGCGAGGCCAACGTTGCGCTGCTCGATTGGCTGAAGCTGCCGGCGGCGTAGCGCTCAGGCCGTACGCCGCACCAACAATGTGCGCCGGACCAGTTCCGAGGTCTGGCCGCGGTCGGCGAACAAAGCCAGCAGCAGCAGCGCCAAACCGCCATGAAACAGCCCGGCGCCGAGCGCAGTGGGCGCGATCTGCCAGATCAGCAGCGGCGCCGCGACCATCAGGGCGGGCGCGAGCACGTAGGCTGCACTCAACACCGGCGAAGCGGGGTAGCCGAGCCGCCACACCACCGCGCCAAGCGCGGCCAGCGCCATCAAAGCTTTCACGCCGGCCATGAAGCGCAGCAGCAACACCAGTTCGGCATCGCTCTGGGCCCGCGCGGCGATCGTTGCATCGGGCGAAGCCAGCATCGCGGCGATCACCGCGATCAGCGCAGCCGTAATCGCCACGACCGGACGCGGCATCGACCAGCGCAGCGGCGGGGCCGCGACGTACGAGGCTGGCCCCACTGAAACATCGGACATCGGCGATATCCTCGGACGATGATTGGCGCACAAAGCGTAACGCGGCAGTTGCGACCGCGGCAAATCACACTGCAGCGACAGCGTGCGCCGAACTCAGTGCACCAGCAGAGTGACCAGGACCGGCACCAGCAGCGCGGTGATCAGCGCGTTCAGGCTCATCGCGATGCCGGCGAACACGCCGGCGATAGCGTCGACCTGGAAGGCCCGCGCGGTGCCGATGCCGTGCGAGGCGAGGCCGACCGCGAAGCCACGCGCGCGATAATCCCGAATCCCGAGCCGGTTCATCAGCGGCGAGACGACGATCGCGCCGAGGATGCCGGTGAGGATCACCGCCACCGCGGTGAGCGACGGATCGGCATGCAGCGACTCGCTGATACCCATCGCGACGCCCGCCGTGACCGATTTCGGCGCCAGCGACAGCACCACGGTCTCGGGC
>NZ_QTKI01000706.1:0-1260 GCF_010820945.1 Rhodopseudomonas sp. BR0C11 | reverse complement strand
GGATTAAGCCGCACACCGATCGCCTCGGTCGGCCCGGTGGTGACGGAGGAACTCGCTGCGCACGGCTTCGCGCCGACCATCACCCCTGCCAATGAGGCGTTCTTCATGAAGCCGCTGATCAGCGCGATGATCGTCGCACTCGGCAGACGCGCGCCGCGCAACACCGCAGCGGGTTGACGCACCAGGTCGTCAACACTCGGCCCAGCCGATCGTTTGGTTCCATTGCACGGAATTTGGACCGGAGGCGCTGTCCATCTTTTGGACGGCACGATGCGGCGCTCGGCAACTAGCTACCGACCAAAGACTGAGCCGGTGTTTATTAACTAATCGTCAGCAAAGGGCGGTTGAAACGCACGACTGATCTGGGCTAACACCGAAACAACGATCTAACGAATAAAGTTTTCAGGGAGGACTGCTAAATGCGTAAAGCTCTGCTTGCAGCCGTCGCTATCGCGCTGCCGATGTTCGGATCGGTTGCGATGGCGCAAGAGACCGTCAAGATCGGTTACATCGATCCGTTGTCCGGCGGCGGCGCCAGCGTCGGCGAAGGCGGCCTCAAGACCTTCCAATATCTCGCCGACGAGCTCAACGCCAAGGGCGGCATCCTCGGCAAGAAGGTCGAGATCGTTCCGCTCGACAACAAGACCAATCCGCAGGAAAGCCTGATCCAGGCTCAGAAGGCGATCGACGCCGGCGTGCGCTACGTCACCCAGGGCAACGGCTCGTCGGTCGCCGGCGCGCTGTCCGACTTCCTCACCAAGTACAATGAGCGCAACCCCGGCAAGGAAGTTCTGTACTTCAATTACGCCGCGGTCGATCCGGTACTGACCAACGAAAAGTGCAGCTTCTGGCACTTCCGCTGGGACGCCAACTCCGACATCAAGATGGAGGCGCTCACCAACTACATGAAGGACGTCCCGGCGATCAAAAAGGTCTACTTGATCAACCAGGATTACTCCTTCGGTCAGTCGGTGCGGACCCAGGCCCGGGCGATGCTGGCCAAGAAGCGTCCGGACATCCAAATCGTCGGTGACGAACTGCATCCGCTGCTCAAGATCTCCGACTTTGCGCCCTACGTCGCCAAGATCAAGGCGTCCGGCGCCGACACCGTCGTCACGGGCAACTGGGGCCAGGACATCGCGCTGCTGCTGAAGGCGGCCGCCGACGCAGGCCTCAAGGTGAGCTGGTACACCTACTACGCCGGCGGCGCCGGTGGCCCGACCGCGATCAAGCAGACCGGCCTCAACCATCAGGTATTCC
>NZ_QTKI01000705.1:0-1268 GCF_010820945.1 Rhodopseudomonas sp. BR0C11 | reverse complement strand
GCCGAGGCAACTCGATTTCGACGTCTTGGTCGATCCGGCCCGGCGACGAGCTCATCACCACGACCCGATCGGCGAGCAGAACAGCCTCCTCGACCGAATGGGTGACGAAGATCACGGTCAGCTTGGTGCTGCGCCAGATCTCGATCAGCTCTTCCTGCAGCGCTGCGCGGGTCAGCGCGTCGAGCGCACCGAACGGCTCGTCCATCAACAGAATGTCGGCATCGTTGGCGAGCACGCGGGCGATCGCCACGCGCTGCTTCATGCCGCCGGAGAGCTGGTGCGGGTAGCGGTCTGCGAATGCCGTGAGCCCGACCATCGCCATGAACCGATCGGTCAGTTTGTCGACTTCCTGCGCCGCGACGCGGCGATGGCTGGGGCCGAAGCCGATGTTCTGCCGCACCGTCAACCACGGAAACAGCGCGTAGTCCTGAAACACCATGCCGCGGTCGGGGCCAGGTCCCCTCACCTCGCAGCCATACACGCCGACAGAGCCCTGGGTCGCCTGCTCGAAGCCGGCGATGATCCGCAGCAGGGTCGACTTGCCGCAGCCGGAGGCGCCGAGCAGGCAGATGAACTCGCCCTTGCGCACCGTCAGATCGACGCTGCGCAGCGCTTCGACCGGGCCGTTCGAGGCTTGATAGATCTTGTTGAGCCCGCTGACCTCCAGGATCACCGGCGGCGCGTCGCGATTGGTGGTTTGATCAAGCATGATGCTGCGGGCTCCAGCGCAGGAAGTAATTGCTGAGGGATACCAGGATGCGGTCCGACAGGAATCCGGTGATGCCTATGATGATCATCCCGGTGATGACCAGGTCGGTGCGCGACAGTGTGCGGCCATCCATGATCACGGCCCCGAGACCTTCGGGCACGCCGGTCATCTCGCCGACCACGATCAGGATCCAGGCGAACGACGCGCCGAGCCGGAGGCCGTTGAAGATGCTCGGCAGCGCCGCCGGCAGCACCACGGATCTGAACAGTTGCGGACCACTGCAGCCGAGCATCCCGGCCGCTTCGAACAGCCGGACATCGACCGATTTCACGCCGAACACGGTGTTGAGCAGGATCGGATAGAACGCACCGAGAAACACCAGGAACACCGCCGACTTCGGCCCAAGGCCGAAGAAAATCATCGACAGCGGCAGCCAGGCGGTGACCGGGATCGGCCGCAGCAGGGCGAGCGTCGGATCGAGCAGCGCACGCAGCAGCGGAATCCTGCCGATCATCAGCCCGAGCGGAATCCCGAGCAGCGCCGCCAGGAAGAAGCCGCC
>NZ_QTKI01000704.1:0-1274 GCF_010820945.1 Rhodopseudomonas sp. BR0C11 | reverse complement strand
GGTGAATTCCGTCACATCAAGGGCGCCGATCTGCTGGTCGACGCGATTGCGCGGCTGCGGGCCGAGGGCCGTTCGGTGACGCTGACGCTCGGCGGCGACGGCGAAGAAACCGCGGCGTTGAAGGCGCAGGTGGCGCGGCTCGATCTCGGCGCCGCGGTGCGTTTCATCGGCCACGTCAAAGCTCGTCATGGTTTCGCGCAGGGCCGTCTGCTGGTGGTGCCGTCGCGCGGCGATTCCATGCCCTATGTGGTGATCGAAGCAGCCGCTGCCGGCGTCCCGATGATCGCCGCCAATGTCGGCGGCATCCCGGAGATCTTTGGTCCGGACCATCGCGACGCGTTGTTCGCCCCCAGCGATCCGGCCGCGATGGCAAAGGCGATTGCGGCCGCGCTCGACGACCTGAACGCCGCCCGAGACCGGGCCAGGCGGCTGCGCGAGCGGATCTTTCTGCACTTCTCGCAAAAGGCGATGGTCGAAGGCGTGCTCGCCGGCTACCGCGAAGCCTTGGCGCAGCAGCGCTGAGCGTCGGCGGTCGCGCTAACCGTTTCTTGCGACTTTTCCGTTAAGGCCCGGACCGGGGGAGTTCGCCGGACGACAAAGTCGTGCCGACGCAAGAGACGGACATGAACAGATGGAGCCGATCAGCGCACGCTCGATGATCAGCGCTGCAGCGACGGAAGCCGTGGTCGCCAGCGGCGACGGCGCGCCGCGCGTGGAACGCCGCAAGCGTTTGTCGCCGGCCGCCCTCGCCGTCGCCAATCAGAAGGTTCCGCCGGCGTTTTCGCCGATCGTGATCGCCGGCTCCGTCCGCCTGGCTGATTTCCTGGTGATCGCCGCCGTCGGCATCGCGCTGTACTTCGCGCTGGTGGTCCGCCGCGATGGCTTTGCTTGGGAGTACATCGCGGCGATCCTCGGCACCACGGCGACCGCAATCGTCGCATTCCAGGCAGCCGACCTCTACGAGGTGCAGCTGTTCCGCGGCACCTTGAAACAGATGACCAGGATCATCTCGACGTGGTCGATCGTATTCCTGCTGTTCATCGGTGCATCGTTTTTTGCCAAGCTTGGCGGCGAAGTGTCGCGGCTGTGGCTGGGTTCGTTCTTTTTCGCTGGGCTCGCGTTGCTGATCATCGAGCGACTGTCGGTGCGCGCGCTGGTGCGGCACTGGGCGTCGCAAGGCCGGCTCGACCGCCGTACCGTGATCGTCGGCGCCGACGCTAATCGCGCCAAACTGATCGAAGCGCTGAAGGCCGAGCACGCCGACGCCTCCGACC
>NZ_QTKI01000703.1:0-1301 GCF_010820945.1 Rhodopseudomonas sp. BR0C11 | reverse complement strand
TTGCCGGCTCATGCACGACATGCCGGACGGGGCCGAATTTCTCAGTGGTGTTGCGGCGGACGAAGCGGTCGATCTGCAGCAGCTCTTCGTCGGTGAAGCCGAAATACGCCTTGCCGACCGGCACGAGCTGATCGCCGCCATCGCCTTCGGTCCAGACCCCGAAGGTGTAGTCGGAATAATACGACGAGCGCTTGCCGTGGCCGCGCTGCGCATACATCAGCACGGCATCGATGATGTGCGGGTCGTGCTTCCACTTCCACCACTGGCCCTTGGGGCGGCCGGGCAGATACAGCGCATCGCGCCGCTTCAGCATCACGCCTTCGACCGCATCGGCATCGAGCCCTGCGCCGGCGCTGGCCGGATCGCGGCGGGCGGCGCGCAAGCCTTCCCAGTCGTCAAACGTTATGATCGGCGACAGGTCGACCTTGGGATCGTCGAGTCTGGCGATAAAGGTCTCCAGCCGTGCGCGGCGCTCGGCAAACGGCAGCGTGCGCAGATCCTCGTCGCCGTCGCCGAGCAGATCATAGGCGCGCAGGTGGATCGGATAGTCCTTCGTCAGCTTCGGCGTCACTGATTTACGGTTCAGCCGCTGCTGCAACACATTGAACGACTGCACGCGTTTGTCTCGCAGCACCAGCAGCTCGCCGTCGATCGCGCCTGGCAGGTGCAGCGATGGCAACAGATCGGGAAAGCTCATGGTGATGTCTTCCCCGCTGCGCGAATACAGCCGTACGACCGTGTCGCCGTGCTCGTTCTGGCCGCTGACCGCCTGGACACGGATGCCGTCCCATTTCCATTCGGCGATGTAGTCGGCCGGATTCATCGCCCCAAAGTCGGCGTCCTCGACCGCATGCGCCAGCATCACCGGGCGGAACGGCGCCGGATCGCGGTTGACCGGCTGCGGGCCGCGACCTTCGAGCCAGGCGAACAGCTCGCGATACGGCGGCTCGAGGCCGGGCCACACCAGTTCGACGTCGTGCGGATCCCTGTCGCCGAGCGCCGCAGCCGCGGTCTTGGCCAGCCGGGCCGACACACCGATCCGCAAGGCCCCGGTCACCAGCTTCAGCAGCGCCCAGCGCCCGGTCTCGTCGAGCTCATCCAGCCATCGCGCCAGCTGCGCCGGCAGCTCGGCTTTGCCGAGACTGTGGAGCGTGGTGACGATCTCGGTGAGCGTGGGGGAAGGTGGGTTGTTGTGGCCGGGGCTTACTTCGGCGCTTAGTTCGGAAGCGATGGTCTCGCCGCTTGCGGGACGAGCTCCCTCTCCCGCTTGCGGGAGAGGGTTGGGGTGAGGGCGCCCCAAG
>NZ_QTKI01000702.1:0-1305 GCF_010820945.1 Rhodopseudomonas sp. BR0C11 | reverse complement strand
ACGTCGAGCGCCGGGACGGCCAGTCGATGCTCGGCCTGCAGAGCTGGATCGCGCTGCCGCAGGCTGCCGAAGAGATCGCGCCGGGCGCGATCTCCTGGATGTTGCCCTCGCTGTCGCGGTGCATGATCTTGCCGTCGAACAGATAGGTGACGGTGGCGAGCCCGATATGCGGATGCGGCCGGACGTCCATGCCCTTGCCGGCGATGAACTGCACCGGCCCGAAATGATCGAAGAAGATGAAGGGGCCGACCATCTGCCGCTTGCCGTGCGGCAGCGCGCGGCGAACCGCGAAGCCGTCGCCGAGATCGCGGGTGCGCGGCACGATGATCAATTCCAGCGCATCGCAGGTGGTCGGATCGCCGAGCACCGGATCGTTGGTGGGCATCCAGCTCATCGGATCACTCCCAAGTTGTCTTCGTCATTGCGAGCAAAGCGAAGCAATCTAGCCGAGTGGACCGAGGTGGATTGCTTCGTCGCTTCGCTCCTCGCAATGACGGCGTGAGGCGCGTGTAAGATGCGGCAGGCATGCCGTCGTTTGTCACGCCGTCGGCGCGGGCTGCGGGGCGCTGGCGGACTTCGCGTTGCCCTTGCGCGGCTCGCTGGTCACCGGCTTGGTCGGCACCAGCTTGCGCACCGCGGAGGCGGCGGCGATCTGGCCGCGTTCGAACAGCGCCTCATGGTTGGCTTCGATGTCGCCGAGCGCATACAGGTAGTTGACCATCAACCCGTGCGATTGCCGCATGCCGTTCGGTGACCGATCGCCGAGGAAGTTGAGCCGGTCGAGCCGCGCGCCGTTGCCGAGGTGGAAGCGGGCCACCGGATCGAGCGGCCGGCCGTTCGGCCCCTTGGCCTGCAGGAAGTAAGCGGCGGCGAGCTGCAGCACGATCGGCTTCAGCCGGTCGGCGGTGTCGGCGTCGTCGAACCAGTTCGGCGTGTCCAGCGCTTCGAGCGCGGTGCGCGCGGAAGCATCGAGCAGCGTGGAGTCAGGATTGTCGCGTTCGCGCTTCAGCCACTTCGCAAAGCCCGGCACCGGCGACAGCGTCACGAAGGTCTGCACGTTCGGCAGCTCGCGCTTGATCTCCTCAACCACCTGCTTGATCAGGAAATTGCCGAACGAAATGCCGGCAAGGCCCTGCTGGGTGTTGGAGATCGAATAGAACACCGCGGTGGTAGCATCGCTGGCGGCGATCGGCTCGCGCTCGAGATCGAGTAGCGGCGCGATCGCGGCCGGGCTGTCCTTGGTCAGCGCGACCTCGACGAAGATCAGCGGTTCGTCGACCAGCCGCGGATGGAAGAAGCCGTAGC
>NZ_QTKI01000701.1:0-1307 GCF_010820945.1 Rhodopseudomonas sp. BR0C11 | reverse complement strand
GATCAAGGCCGACGGCCAGTTCGACGTGGTGTGGAAGACCCCCGGCCTGGTGCCGGGCGACGCCTGGTCGAAGGAGCTGGAAGGCTCGAAGGACCTGATCGGTGACTGGGTGACGCTGAAGTGCGGCAACTACAACACCGTGACCAAGAAGTGCGGCGGCCAGGGCACCTGACGGTTCGCCTGATCATCTGCTGACGTCCGACAAGCGAAAGGGCGGCGACGCCGGTGCGCGCCGCCCTTTCCATCCTCCGACGCACCTTCATCCTTGCCGGGATACTTCAGTGCCTCTCATCCATCTGACGCGCATTCTGTTTGCCGCGGTCGCGATCGCGTTCGCCACATTGGGGAGCTTTCCGGCAGTGGCCGGTCCCTATGAGGACGCCATCGCGCAATTCGCCCAAGATTCCTTCTCCGACAGCGAGGACGCGATCGGCAAGCTGGTCGCCAGCGGCAATCCGCGCGCTGCGGTGATCATCACCGCGCTGCAGGACGGCAAGCTCTACGCCGATCCCGACAGCAAGGCGGCCTTCATCAAGACCGACGACGGCAAGATCGCCAATGCGGCGACCGGCGAGGCGGTTGGTGCGCTGCCGGCCAAGGCCAGCGCGGTGCGGCTCAACAACAAGCTGCGCCGCGTCGTCGCCGGCGCGATGGCCGGCCTGACGCTGCTGTCGCCGGATCTCGACAAGCGGATCCAGGCGGCGCAGTCGGTGTTCAAGTCGCACGACGAGACCATGCTGCCGACCGTCGAGGCGGCGCTGAAGGCGGAAAAGAACGCCGCCGCCAAGCGCGCCTTCACCGAGGCGCGGGCCTCGATCCTGCTGTTCAAGCAGGGCGCCTCCGATGCCGACAAGCTGGACGCGATCGCCACCATCAAGGCGCGCGGCGATCAGGAGGCGATGGCGCTGCTCACCGGCGCGCCGTCGAACCAGAGCCCCGCCGTCGCCAGCGGCATCGCCGGCGCCAAGGCGGCGATCGAGCGCAATCTGGCGATCTGGTCGATGGTGCAGAACGCCTGGTACGGGCTGTCGCTCGGCTCGGTGCTGCTGCTCGCCGCGATCGGCCTTGCCATCACCTTCGGCGTGATGGGCGTGATCAACATGGCGCATGGCGAGATGGTGATGCTCGGGGCCTACACCACCTTCGTGGTGCAGGAAGCGATCCGCACTCGCTACCCGGCGCTGTTCGACTACTCGCTGCTGATCGCGGTGCCGCTCGCCTTCCTGGTCGCCGGCGCGATCGGCGTGCTGATCGAGCGCACCGTGATCCGCTTCCTCTACGGGCGTCCTTTGGAAACGCTGCTCGCC
>NZ_QTKI01000700.1:0-1313 GCF_010820945.1 Rhodopseudomonas sp. BR0C11 | reverse complement strand
ATCTGGAGCAGTCCTGCATCACGGCGCTGCTGTATTGCAGCCGGCACAATCTCGGCCATCTGCTTGAGAACGCCAACGCGGTGAGTGACGACGTGCCGCGCTACGTCCGCACCGCGGAGCACTACGTCGAAAGCCACCGCGACGAAGACATCAGCGTCGAGGACGTGGCGCGGATTGCCGGCGTCAGCATCTCCACACTTACCCGCGCCTTCCTCAAGCATCGCGGCTACTCGCCGTCGGCCTACGTCAAGCGCGCCAAGCTCAATCACGCCAAGCAGCTGCTGGAGACCGGCGCCGCGACGACGCTGATCGGCGTCGCGCTCCGCTGCGGCTTCGCCAACCCGAGCCGGTTCGCTCAGGACTACCGGGAGGCGTTTGGGGAATCGCCGACCGAAACGCTGCGCCGCTGCCGCCCCGATCGGGGCCCCGAGACGCAAAAACATTAAGCTATTTCAGCCGTTTCATGCGCCGGCGCATTGACTTTGGCCGATTCCGGCCTATGTTCCGCCCGTGATGCGGCCCGGTATTGCGTCAAGTGATACCCAGATTGAGCCGCCTGTCCGCGATCCGACTTCCCCGTGCACGATTGCTAGCCGCTCCGGGGTTGAGCGCGACAGAGATTTCGCAGAATCCATGCGGCGGTTCGATTAAGTGGCGTGACCCCCGAGTTCCGGCCGATGGTGTTAGAACCAGGCCGCGCCCCGACAACAGAGGCTCGATGTCTTTTTCCAATCTGGGACTTTCCGAGAAAGTCCAAGCCGCCGTCGCCGCCGCCGGTTACGTTTCGCCCACTCCCATTCAACAGCAGGCGATCCCCCACGTCCTCGCCCGCAAGGATGTCCTCGGCATCGCCCAGACCGGCACCGGCAAGACAGCAGCCTTCGTGCTGCCGATGCTGACGATGCTGGAAAAGGGCCGCGCCCGGGCCCGGATGCCGCGAACCCTGATCCTCGAGCCGACCCGCGAACTCGCCGCCCAGGTCAAAGAGCAGTTCGACAAATACGGCGCCGGCCAGAAACTCAACGTCGCGCTGCTGATCGGCGGCGTCTCGTTCGGTGATCAGGACCTCAAGCTCACTCGCGGCGTCGACGTACTGATCGCCACCCCGGGCCGCCTGCTCGACCACACCGAACGCGGCGGCCTGCTGCTCACCGGCGTCGAGATGCTGATCATCGACGAAGCCGACCGGATGCTCGACATGGGCTTCATCCCGGACATCGAGCGGATCTGCAAGCTGGTCCCGTTCACCCGCCAGACCCTGTTCTTCACCGCGACGATGCCGAACGAAATCCGGCGCATCACCGAGACCTTCC
>NZ_QTKI01000699.1:0-1322 GCF_010820945.1 Rhodopseudomonas sp. BR0C11 | reverse complement strand
GGGTAGGATCGAAGTGGGTCGGCTCCTTGCGCCACACCAGATCAAGCGCGACCTCGACCTTGCGTCGCGGCGCGATCTCGGCGACGGCGGCGCGCAGCCGCTGGTCGAGCTGATCCATGATCGCCGCGTCGGCGCTGCGCATGTCGATGGTGAAGGCGATTTCGCCGGGAATGACGTTGCGCGACGGTGAGGCGATCACCGCTTCGCCGACGGTGCCGACGGCATTGGGGCCGAGCTCGGTTGCGATCTTTTCGACCGCCAGCACGATCTCCGACAGCGTCGCCAGCGCATCGCGGCGCAGATGCATCGGCGTCGATCCGGCATGGCTTTCGAAGCCGGTGATCTTGCCGTCGTACCACAGCACGCCCTGGCCGTGATCGACCACGCCGATGGTCTTGCCTTCCGCTTCCAGGATCGGGCCCTGCTCGATGTGCAGTTCGATGAACCCGGTGAACGGCTGGGCGCCGACCGGCTTGTCGCCGCGATAGCCGATGCCGTCGAGCGCCTCGGCGACGCTGATGCCGGCGGCATCCTTGCGCGACAGCACGTCCTCGACCGTGAAGTCGCCGACGAATGCCGCCGAGCCCATCATCGCCGGAGCGAACCGCGAGCCTTCTTCGTTGGTCCAGTTGGTGATGCACAGCGGCAGCTCGGTCTCGATGCCGGCGTCGTTGAGCGTCCGGATCACTTCGAGGGCGGCGAGGGTGCCGAGGATGCCGTCAAACTTGCCGCCGGTCGGCTGGGTATCGAGATGCGAGCCGAGGCCGATCGGCGGCTTGGTCATGTCCCGGCCCTTGCGCAACGCGAACATGTTGCCAAGGGAATCGATGCTGACCTCGAGCCCTGCCTGCTCGCATGCCTGGCGAAACCAGTCGCGCACCTGCTTGTCTTCCGCCGACAGCGTCAGCCGCTTGACGCCGCCCTTTGGAGTGCCGCCGAACTGCGCGGTGCCGAGGATGGTGTCCCACAGCCGCGAGGAATCGATCTGCAGGTTCGAGGCAGTCTTGGTCATAGTCACTCCGGAAAAGTCAGCGCGGACGCGCGAGGCAGAACGAAAGTGTGTCAAGCCGGCTGGTCGCGCGTCAACCAATCGCCGGTTCAACGACGTGAGCAATATCGCGGAGCTGCATTGCAGGATCGGGCATGAAGCCGCCTGTGTGTGCAATCTCGGCTGCGAGCTCGGCGACCCGCTCGATCGCCACCGTATCGGGCGAAGCGAGCCAGCTTGCGGAGAACCGCAGCGGTGAGATTTTCAGGTTGGTCTGCAGCAGTTGCAGCCGGCCTTCGGCGAGTTCGTTCTCGACAATCGCGGTCGGGATCAC
>NZ_QTKI01000070.1:0-15936 GCF_010820945.1 Rhodopseudomonas sp. BR0C11 | reverse complement strand
GCGTTCCACAACGGCAACTATCACCGTGACATCGGCAATCCGGCGAGCCTGGCGCAGGCGCAGCTCGATTTTCCGCTGGCGTTGTTGTCCGCAGCCTTTCCCCGTCATTGCGAGGAGCACCCGGATCGGCGCTTTGCGCCGTCCGAGCACAGGCTCCGCGACGAAGCACTCCATCGCCGCGCAGTGAAGCCCCTGGATTGCTTCGCTTTGCTCGCAATGACGACCGACGATCCCTGGTATGGCCTGATGACCGACAACAACGGCGCTCTTGCCCAAGCCTTCGCCCAGGCTGCGGCAAAGACCTATGGGGGCCAGCGATGAGCGGCAGCGTCATCATCGCGGCGATCTCGAGCGACATCGGCATCCGGCTGGCGCAGCTCTATCGGGCGCAAGGCTGCGATGTCATCGGCACCTATCGGTCGAGCGAGAATTTGAGCGAGCTGCAGGCTGACGCCGGCATTCATCTGGTGCATTGCGATCTGACCGATGCCAGCAGCGTGCGCAGCGCGGCGGCGGAGATCGCGGCGCTCGGCAAGCCCTGGGAGCGGCTGATCAGTGCCGCGGGACAATTGTCGCCGATCGGCGATTTCTTCGGGCGTGATTTCGAGGCGTGGGCGGCGTCGCTGTCGCTGAATTCGGTGGCACAGATGCGGCTGCTGCACGCGCTGTATCCGCTGCGTGCGCAAGCCTCGACCGCCAAGGTCGCCTTCCTGGTCGGCGGCGGCATCAACGGCCCGTTCCGCAACTACTCGGCCTATTGCCTCGGCAAGGTGATGCTGGTGAAGCTGTGCGAGCTGCTCGACGACGAGTATCAAGACGTGCACGCGATCGCGGTCGGCACCGGCTGGGTCAACACCAAGATCCATCGTCAGACCGTCGAAGCCGGCGACGACGCCGGAGTCAATCTGCGCCGCACGCTGGAGTTTCTCGACAGCGGCGCGCAAGGCACGTCTTACGAGGACATCTTCGGCTGTATCGAATGGGCTTTCGAGGCCGGCCGCGTCACGACCGGCGGGCGCAATTTCTCGGTGGTGCACGATGCCTGGCGGAGTGGCGGTGCGGCGCTGATGGAACGGCTCGCCGCTGATCCGAACATCTACAAGCTGCGCCGGCACGGTAATTGATCGGCCGCGCAAGGAGGACACGCGTGAAGCTCTCCGATTACGTCATCGATTTCCTGGCGCGGCGCGGCGTCACCCATGTGTTCGGCATTTCCGGCGGCGCCGCGGTCCATATGTTCGACTCCGCGCAGCACCATCCGGATGTCACGCCGATCTTTCCGCAGCATGAGCAGGCGGCTGCGATCGCGGCGGACGGCTATGCGCGTGCCACCGGCAAGCTTGGCGTCGCCATCACGACCTCCGGCCCCGGCGCCACCAACCTGCTGACCGGGGTGTGCTGCGCCTATTACGACTCCGTGCCGACGCTGGTGATCACCGGGCAGGTCGCCACTCATCGGCTGAAGGGCAAGAACCAGATCCGTCAGCTCGGCTTTCAGGAGACCGACGTCACCTCGATTTTCGCCACGGTGACTAAATACGCGGTGCAGATCTCCGATCCCACCACGATCCGCTATCATCTGGAGAAGGCGTATCATCTCGCGTTCGAGGGACGGCCCGGTTCGGTGCTGATCGATCTGCCGGACGATCTGCAGCGCGCCGAGATTGATCCCGACGCGTTGCCGGGCTTCACGCCCGAGCCTGCAGCCGCAACGACCGATCTCGACGCGGAGATTGCGGCGCTGCTGCCGCTGATCGCACGCGCGAAACGTCCCGTGCTGGTTCTCGGCGGCGGGCTTGCGACACCGCGGATCGGCGCCGCGCTCGATCAACTCGTCGATCGCCTCGGCATGCCGGTGCTGACCACCTGGGCCGCCACCGATCTGATCGCGGCCGATCATCCGCTGCGGGTTGGGCCGTTCGGCGTCTATGGGCCGCGGCTCGGCAACTTCACGGTGCAGAACGCAGACCTGATCCTGTGCCTCGGCAGCCGGCTGTCGCAGAACGTCACCGGCGGCATCCTGCCGTCGTTCGCGCGCGAGGCGACGATCGTGATGGTCGATGCCAGTCGCGGCGAGATGGACAAGTTCGATGATCGCGGCATCCGTATCGCCACTCGCATCGCGGCTCGACTGGACGAATTCGTGCCGAAGCTGCCCGCCGCAGTCGAGGCGGCGCCGCCGCGCGAGGCCTGGCTGAACACGATCGCGCATTGGCGCATCGCCTTGCCGGACGATCGACCGGGCTCCGCGCCCGACGATGCCGGCTTCGTCGACGCTTATGACTTCGTCGATAAGCTCAGCGATGCGGCGCCGGCCGATGAGCTGATCTATGTCGACACCGGCGGCAACCTGACCTGGACCTGCAACGGCTTTCGCATCAAGCGCGGCCAGCGGCTGATTTCGGACTGGAACAACACCGCGATGGGCTACGCGCTGGCGGCGTCGATCGGCGCCGCGGTGCAGGCCAAGGGCAGCGTCACCTGCATCATCGGCGACGGCGGCCTGATGCTGTCGCTCGGTGAGCTGGCGCTGCTGAAGCGGCACGAACTGCCGGTGCGGCTGATGCTGTTCAACAATCACGGCCACGGCATCCAGAAGCAGACGCTGGAGACCTGGCTCGACGGCCATTATGTCGGCGTCGATGGGCCGAGCGGATTGTCGTTCGTGGACTTCCGCAAGGTCGCCGAGGCGATGGATCTGCCGGTGGTCACGATCAGCCGCAGCGCCGATATCGCCGAGCAGCTCCGCGGGGTCTATGCCCGCAAGGGGCCGGTGTTCTGTAACGTGGAGATCAACCCGGCGCAGAAGCTGTATCCGGTGCTGAAGTTCGGCGCGCCGCTGGAGAGCCAGTTGCCGTCGATCGACGATGAACTGATCAAGCGCGAAATGCTGATCGCGCCGTTCGTCCCCGGTGTAGCGCCGAAGCACAGCGGCGGCGCTGGGGTGTAGCGGCAGGCGGCCTCAGCGCCCGCGGCGCAGCGCGCGGTCCTTGGCCTCGTCGAATGGGGTGGCGCACCAGCGTTTCCACATCGTCCGGTAGGCGTCTTCGACCGCGCGCGTGTAGGCAGCCGGTCCGCAGCGCTGCAGGATGAAATCGCGCAGGCCGCGGCGGATCAAGCGCAACCGGTCCAGATCAGGCTTGCCGGCAATCTCGATGTAGCGCGCATCGTCGGTGGCGACGAAGTCGGGCAGGCCGGCCGCAGCGAGAACCGCGCAGCCGACCCGGCTGGGCACGGTTTGGCCGAGCCGGCTGACCACCGGCACGCCCATGTGCAACGCTTCCCAGGTCGAGACACCGCCAGCCTGGGGGAACGGATCGAGGCAAAGATCGATCTGCTTCAACGTTTCGAGGTGGTCCTGACGCGAGCTCGAGCCGAACAGGGTGATACGGTTGGCCGCGATGCCGCGCGCGCCGAACTTCTCCAGCAGCGTCTGTCGCACCGCGGGGTCGTCGATCTGATGATCCTTCAGAATCAGCCGGGAGGTCGGTGATGCGGAGAGCACCTGCGACCAGACGTCGATCGCCGCGTCGGAGATCTTGGAGATACGGTTCAGCGAGCCGTAGGTCAGGTAGCCGTTGCGGTCGAAGGGCAGCTCCGCCGAGCTCCATTGCTGCGGCAGCGGCTCGATGATGACGATCGACGGCAGATCATAGACCGCCTCGGCATAGAGGTGCCGGTCTTCGGCCGGGATCGCCACCGGGTCGCCGAGCAGATAGTCCATCACCGGCAGGCCGGTGCCGGTCGCATGGCCCCAGGCGGTGACTTGCACCGGGGCCGGCTTGCGGGCGAACACGCGTAGCCGGTTGCCGCTGGAATGGCCGGAGAGGTCGACCAGGATGTCGACTTTGTCCTGCTTGATCTGGTCGGCGAGCTGCTGGTCGCTCATCAGGGTCGCATCCCGCCATTTGTCGGCGGCTGCTTCGAAGGTGCGGGTGGAATCGTCCGGCACCACCACGCCCGAATACAGGATCACCTCGAACTGGCTGTGATCGTGATGTTCGATCACCGGGCGGAACGAGAACGCCGCCGAATGCGCACGGAAGTCGGCCGACACATAGCCGACCACCAGACGCCGATCCGGATCGCGGTCGTTGACGGGCGGCGTTGCGCAGGCGCGATAGATCGGTGCGCCGATTTGCGTCCACCAGCTCTTGCGGGCCTCCTGCTGTGGCTCGACGCCGATGCCGGCGCAGAAGTCCATCGAGAAGATCTTGCTGGAGATCGCCGCTTCGTAGTTCGGCATCAGCTCCAGCGCGCGGCTGTGCAAGGCGATCGCGGTCTCGGCATCGCCGAGCGAGGCCATGCAGTTGCCGAGCAGCGTCAGCGCCATGACCGAGTTCGGCTCGATCTTGAGTACGGCGGTGCAGGTCGCAAGCGCGTCCTTGACGTTGCGCATGAACAGCAGGGTCTCGGCACGGGCGAGGCCGGCGACGACCGGCCGCTTGCCGATCGACAGCGCGCGATCGTAGCTCGCCAGCGCCTTGTCGAGCTGCTTCAGCTCCTTATAGGTGCCGGCGCGGTTCATGAAGGCGACGTCGTTGAGCGGATCTATCTCGATCGCCTTGTCGTAGTTCGCCAGCGCCTCGGGATAGCGCCCGAGCTTATGCAGCGCGTTGCCGCGATCGTTCCAGGTGTCGGCGCGATCCGGCGTGAGTTCGATCGCCTTGTCGTAGCTGGCGATCGCGTCTTCATAACGCGCGAGGCCGGTGAGGGCGAGGCCGCGATTGGCGTGGGCCAGCATCAGCGTCGGATCGATTGCGATCGCCTTGTCGCACGACACGAGCGCGTCGTCGTAGCGGCCGACGGCGATCAGCATGCTGCCCATGTCGGAGTGGGCCTGCGCCGCCTTCGGATCGATCAGCAGCGCGCGCTTCAGCGTCTTGATGCCGAGCTCGGCGTTGCCGCTCTGATATTCGGCGAGCGCGTAGAAGTGCAGCGCCATGAAATTATCGGGCGCCTTCTTCAACACCTTCTTATAGGCGGAGCGGGCCTCGTCGAGCTGGCCCTGCTGATGCAGCACGCGTGCGCGCATCAATAGCAGCGCGGGCTCGTAAGCCTTGTCGGAGGTGTTGCGGGTGGGAATGGCCTTGCTGCGTCCAGGCTGCATCTCAAGGATCCGAATCTGACGGAGTGATGGTAGCTCCTCAGGCCCTGTGACGCACCTCAGAGAACCCGTAGGCGGGTGATCCTCCGTCAGCCGTGTAAATAATTCATAAACCATGCTGGACCGGCCGTCTGAATCCCGTGCCGGTCCACGGGTCGGCTTGGTGGTGTCGGATCGCCGGTGCCCGAATGAGCGAATCAGTTAATAAATTGGTCGCTAACCGGGCAGGGGTTATCGCGGGCAAACACCCGATCTATTGATTTAATTGACCTTTTTTCCCTTAAGACGCTGTTAACCATATTTTAAATGGCCCCCGCCATAGTCCCGGGTGCTCAGGAAGAAGGTAGGCCGAGAATCGGCCGCGTTGATCCGGTGCGCACGTGTGTCGTGCAGCCGAGGTCCCTCTCCAGAACAGGCGTCTAAACACAACCGGCAAGTGTCGCAGCGGCAACGACCGTTCGACGCGAGCAGCGACGTGCGACTGAAGGTCGACGTCCAGCGCGGATCAGGAAGGTTTGCACCATGGCTGATGTGGTTCTCTCGGCAGCGGTTCGCCAGAATCTGCTATCGCTGCAGTCGACTGCCGATCTGTTGGCGACGACGCAGAACCGTCTTGCTTCCGGCAAGAAGGTCAACACCGCGCTCGACAATCCGACTAATTTCTTCACCGCAGCAGGGCTCGATAGCCGCGCCAGCGACATCAACAACCTGCTCGACGGCATCGGCAACGGCGTCCAGATCCTGCAGGCGGCCAACACCGGCATCACCTCGCTCAACAAGCTGATCGACACCGCCAAGTCGATCGCCAACCAGGCGCTGCAGTCGAACGTCGGCTACTCCACTAAATCCAACGTTGCGGCGACCATCGCGGGCGCCACTCCGAACGATCTGCGCGGCACCCAGACCTTCGCCAGCGCGATCGCGACCAGCAACGTGATCTATGACGGCACCGCCGGCGGCACCAGCGGCGTGTCGCTGACCGACACGCTGGGCGGCGCCATCGGCTCGCTGCCCGGCACCGCGGTCACCAAGAACGTTCCGACCGATGCAACCTCGACGGGCGGTGTGCTCTACACCGGCACCGCGACGGCGACTGCGACTGGCACCGATCTGATCTCGTCGCTCACCAACGGTTTGACCACGACCCCGACCGGCCCGCAGGCCGGCGATGTGCTGGTCGTCGACGGCAAGACCATCACCTTCACCGCCACCGGCACTCCGACGGTCGACAGCAACGGCAACTATACGATCGGCGTCAACCAGCCGATCAACGCGCTGCTCGCCACGGTCGACACCATCAACGGCAACACCAGCAATCCGTCGGTGGTCAACGCCAGCGGCCACCTCGAGCTGCATACCGGCACCAACCGCGCGCTGTCGGTTTCCGACACTTCGGGTGGCACAGTACTGGCCAAGCTCGGCTTCAGCGCACCGGTGTCGACATCGCTCGGCACTGGCGCCGCGTCGCCGATCACTGCCAGCACCAAGCTGTTCAACACGGTGGGCGGCCTGGGCGCTGCGATCGCCGACGGCACCACGTTGACGGTGAACGGCAAGACCATCACCTTCAAGGCGTCCGATCCGCCGTCGCCGGCCGGCCTGCTGGTCGGGTCCGGTGTGCTCGGCAACATCGTTGCCGACTCCCAGGGCAATTCGACGATCTATCTCGGCACCAGCAATACCTTCACCAACGCCACCGTCGGCGACGTGCTGACGTCGATCGATCTTGCCAGCGGCGTCAAGTCGGCCAACATCTCGGGCGGCGTTGCGACCTTCACGGCCAACGGTACGCCATCCTCGATCAACGGTGCCGGCGTGGTTACGCTGAATTCTTCGACCGGCGCTGATCTCCACGTCACCGGTCCGGCCGACTTGCTGAAGTCGCTCAATCTCACCACCTCGACCGGTTCCGGCCCGACCACGCTCGATGTGCCGCGTATCACCGGCGCCGGTACGATCGGCACGCTGATCGATGACGGCTCGATCCTCACCGTCAACGGCAAGACCATCACCTTTAAGAACGCGCCGGTCCCGCTCGCCTCGGCGACCCACACCGGCGTGACCGGCCACGTCGAAACCGACGGGCTCGGCAATTCGACCGTCTATCTGCAGGGCGGCACCGTCGCCGACGTGCTGAAAGCGATCGACCTTGCCACCGGCGTGCAGACCGCGACGCTGTCGCAGACCGGTGCGACGCTGACGACCCAGCTCGGCTCCGCCAATTCGTCGCTGTCGAGCGGCTCGCTGAAGATCTCGACCGGCAGCGCCTCCGACCTCACCATCAGCGGCACCGGCAATGCCATGCTGGCGCTCGGCCTCGCCGGCAACACCGGCACCTCGACGGTGTTCCAGGCGTCGCGCGCCTCCGGCGCCGGCGGCGTCTCCGGCAAGACCATGACCTTCACCGCCTTCAAGGGCGGCACGCCGGTCAGCGTCACGTTCGGCGACGGTACCGGCGGCACGGTGAAGACGCTGGCGCAGCTCAACGCCGCGCTTGCGCCGAACAACCTCACCGCGCAGGTCGACGCCAACGGCGTGCTGATGATCTCGGCGAGCAACGACTACGCGTCGTCGACGCTCGGCTCGGCTGCGGACGGCGGCGTGCTCGGCGGCTCGATCACCTCGACGCTGACCTTCACCACGCCGAACCCGCCGGTCGCCGATCTCAATTCGCAGGCGGCGCGCGCCAAGCTGGTCGAGCAGTACAACAACGTCATCGCGCAGATCACCACCACGTCGCAGGACGCGTCGTTCAACGGCGTCAATCTGCTCAACGGCGACACGCTGAAGCTGGTGTTCAACGAAACCGGCAATTCGACGCTGACCATCGTCGGCACCGCGCTGACGCCCGCAGCGCTTGGCCTGCCGACGCTGGTCGCCGGCACCGACTTCATCGACAACGCCGCGACCAACAAGACGCTCGCTGCGCTCAACACCGCGTCGACCACGCTGCGCTCGCAGGCATCGTCCTACGGTTCAAACCTGTCGATCGTGCAGATCCGCCAGAACTTCGCCAAGAGCCTGATCAACGTGCTGCAGACCGGCTCGGCGAACCTGACGCTCGCCGATACCAACGAAGAAGCGGCCAACAGTCAGGCGCTGTCGACGCGGCAGTCGATCGCGGTGTCGGCGCTGTCGCTGGCCAACCAGTCGCAGCAGAGCGTCCTGCAATTGCTGCGGTAATCGCAACGGCCCCGGCCTCGCGCCGGGGCGGCGATCACGGGGCGGCCACGTCCCGGGCGACGGCGCGATTCGGCGCCGTGCAATCTCCCGTTGCATTTTTCCCCTGAAAGTACGGCGCGTTTGTACTGGATCGATTCGCAAACCCTGCGCATAAGGAAAAAGGGCTGGAGGATGAGTCGATCTCGGTCCCGTGACCATATGCGAAGGGAGAAGCGATGCCTCTGCGAGTCGAATTGAAGCCGTTCGAGCGGATCGTGATCGGCCAGAGCGTGATCACCAACTCCGACACCCGCACCACGTTTCTGATCGACGGCGATGCGCCGATTCTGCGCGAGAAGGACATTCTCACCGCGGAGACTGCGAACACGCCGGTGAAGCGAATCTATCTCTGCGTGCAGATGATGTATCTGCAGAACGACATCCCGGCTTATCAGGATTTGTATCTAGGTTTCATCAAAGAGTTGATCGAAGCCGTGCCGAGCTTCCGCGAAACGATTGAAGCAACCAGTAATCATATCTTAAGCGGCAATCTCTATAAGGCACTCAGAGAGCTGCGCCCCCTCATCAAGCGTGAAGAAGAATTGTTGTCGAGGTAGCCGATGTCGAGTGCCGCGCAAGCTTACGCCAGAACGGCGCAGAGAACTGCATCTCCCCGCGAGATCGAAGCGCAGGCGCTGCTGAAGGCGGCTAAGCAATTGCAGGACGTCGTCACAAACTGGGACGAGAAGGGCGCGATCGGACTTCAGGAAGCGCTGCTGTTCAATCGCAAACTTTGGTCGATCTTCGTCACCGAGGCGATGCGCGACGACAATCCGCAGTCGATCGAGATCCGGCAGAACATCGCCAACATCGGCGTGTTCGTGATGAGCCAGTCTAGCGCCTTGCAGATCAAGCCGGAAGTCGAACGCCTGCAGGCGCTGATCGACATCAACCGTAACATCGCCGCGGGTCTCAGCGGCCGTCCGTAACGCCATGGCCGTTGCGGTGTGTGCGCGCTCTGCTCACATCATTTCCTCCGCGCAGCACAAAGCGCCCGCGCCCGCAACCGGCGGGCCGGGAGATCCGGTCTCATTCCAACTCGGCGTCAGGCGACGCGGTCGGTTGCGAGCGATCCGATGCGCTGCGGCTTCGATTGATCGAGTTCGCGGAAGTAAGCGCGTGCCTTGAGCTGCCAGGAGTCAGGATACTGGCTGATCACCGACTGCGTGTTCTGATCGACCGCCACGTAGACCATCTCGGCCGCAGCCTGATCGAAGATCACCTGGCGGGCGATCGAAGACGCAGGGGTGCTTCCGGACTTGGTGGCAGTCGTCGCCGATCCGCCGTCTGCCGCGGTGACGCTTTGTGGCGCCGGCAGATCGGTCGGTACGGCCGCTTGCACCGCCTCAGGCTCCGGCCTGAGGATCGGCGTGATCACCGGCGCCCCCACCGGCTTGATGTTGAAATCGATACTCATGTCAGCCTCCTGGCCTCCATCAGGTCAATCCCACACCTCCTCGAGCATCGTGGCAAACAGTTCTGAAATTCCTCCTGCAAAGATTCCGATGATTTAAATCGAAAGCTTTGCATCGCGCAGGCGTGCAACATCTCGCGCCAATGCGCGTCGGATCTGCAGGGTCGTCGTGAGGGGAAGCGTTACAGCGAACGGCTGACTGCGATGGGCGTCAGCTGGCGCGGACTCGGACCGGTGTGACGGCCGTAGGCGGTGTAGGTCTGCGGCGCGTTGCGCTTCTGCACTTCGGCGTTGACGCCTCGCACGATGCCTTCCGACACCGCATGTGCGGTGGCCAGCACGGTCAGGTTGACCTGCAGCATCGCGCGGAACACTTCGTGATGTCGGTGCAGCGTCGCGAGCAGGTCCGGCGTCGCTTTGGACATGTAGGGCTGGCTGGCGCGCACCAGCGTGATCGCGCTGATGTAACGCTTGGTGCCTTCGGTCTTATCGGCCTCGAGCCGCATCGCTTCGGCGATCTTGCCGGCACGGACCAACTCGGTCTCGTGCTCGATCACCTTCAGCAGCGAATCCATCAGCGTGATCAGGCCCTCGGCGAGCTTGCGCGCGTCGGCGGGCGTTGCCACCGGTTGAACGGCGGCGGGCTGGGCTTGCGGGCGTTGCATCGCGGTCATGGCGTCGTCCTTTGCGCTTAGGAGCGGGCTGCCTGCTGCAGGATCAGCGAGCGGTACACGTCGGTGGCGATGCCGACGCCACCGGCTTTGGCGACCATCTGCGAATGCTGTTCGGTCAGCATCGAACGCCAAACGCCGGTACCGACGGTGTCACCGAACGGACCTTCGCCCTTCAGCCCGGAAGTCATCTGCGAGAACATGGTGTTGAGAAACATCGCCTCGAAGTCCTTGGCGGTCTTCTGGGCCTTGTCCTGGACCTGCGCCGGCACCTTTGACAGCGCTTCGGCGAGGGCAAAGTCGGGCCGCCCATTATAGGTCGGCAGGGTCGGCCCGTAGGTCGTGGCGATCGTCATCACATCACCTCGATGTCGGCTTCGATGGCCCCGGCGGCCTTGATCGCCTGCAGGATGCCGATCAGGTCGCGCGGGCCGATGCCCAGGCTGTTGAGGCCGTCGACCAGCTGCTGCAGCGACACCCCGTCCTTGACCACGGCGAGCTTCTTGCCGTCTTCGGTGACCCCGATCCTGGAATTCGGCGTGACGACGGTGCGGCCGCCGCCGAGCGGATTCGGCTGGCTCACCTGCGGACTTTCGGAGATCGACACCGTCAGGTTGCCCTGGGCCACCGCCACGGTGGCGACTCGGACGTCACGACCCATGACTATGATACCGCTGCGTTCGTCGATCACGATCTTGGCGGCCTGGTCCGGTTCGACCTGCAACTGCTCGATCTCGGTGAGCAGCGCCACCGCGTTGCCCTTGAACTCGCCGGGGATCGAAAGCTGGACGGTCGACGGGTCGAGCGGCTCGGCGCATTTGGTGCCGAGGTAGTCGTTGACGGCGGCGGCGATCCGCTTGGCGGTGGTGAAGTCGGCATTGCGCAGCGCCAGCCGCACGTTCGGCAGCCGGTTCAGGGCGAATTCGATCTCGCGCTCGATGATGGCGCCATTGGCGATCCGGCCGACCGTCGGCACGCCGCGGGTGATCTTGGCGGCTTCGCCCTCGGCCTGGAAACCACCGATCGCCAGCGAGCCCTGGGCGACCGCGTAGACGTTGCCGTCGGCACCGAGGAGGGGGGTGACCAGCAGGGTGCCGCCCTGCAGGTTCTTGGCGTCGCCCAGCGCCGAAACAGTGACGTCCATCCGGGTGCCCTGGGTGGCGAACGGCGGCAGATTGCCGGTGACCATCACGGCGGCGACGTTGCCGGTGCGGATGGTGGCGCCGCGGATGTTCACGCCCATACGTTCCAGCATCGCCTGCAGCGACTGCTTGGTGAAGGGGATGTTGTTGAGGGTGTCGCCGGTGCCGTTGAGGCCGACCACCAGGCCGTAACCGATCAGCTGGTTCTGGCGGATGCCTTCGATATTGGCGAGGTCCTTGATGCGCGACGTCGCACTGGCCCCCACGCCCGACAGGAGCAGCACGCACAGCGCCGCCGCAGCCAGCCTTACGAGTTGGGTCGATACGCGCGGCATTGTCGGCTCCTGTCGATCCATCGTCGCTGTTGCGAACGATGCGGTCAGTCTTTCCTTGCCAGTCCTGTGCCACCCGCGAATCTGAAGCAACTTGTTGATTTTCCGAGGGGAAGTTCCCCTCTGCCGAGTTCCGTTTGGGTTCCAGCCGCGGCGAAACTGCCGTCACCGGCAATTCTTGCCGGGCTGTTTACCCATCGTTAACCATAAACCGCTTTGCTGCGGATCGGGGGCCTCAGCCCTGTTGCCGCCCTGGGTGTAAGCTGTTCCGCGGCGAGCCTGGACACGGCGAGAGACACGATGCGCATTTACGGTCCGAACGGCACCACCACATCGACCGGCTCCGGCACTGTCCGGCGCTCCGGATCGAGCACGTTTTCGCTCCCCACCGCCCCCACGCAATCGGAAGCCAAGCCGATCAGTGCGCCGCGGCCGCCGGCGGCGCTGGATGCGCTGCTCGCCATGCAAGGGGTGGAGGATGCCACCGAACGCCGCAAGCGCTCGGTGCAGCGCGGACGGACAGCGCTCGATGCGCTCGACGATCTGAAGATCGGCCTGCTGTCGGGGATGCTGGACGGTGCAACGGTGGCGCGGCTGCGCGCGGCGGCGGCCGAACTGAAGAACTCCTCCGGCGATCCCGGCCTCGACGCGGTACTGGCGGAGATCGAGCTGCGGGTCGAGGTCGAACTCGCCAAAGCCGGCCAAGCCTAAGCCTGCGATTCGTGTTCCCCAGCTATTCCGCCGTTCCGGTGCGATCGGTGCGGACGATATTGTCTGTCACAACCCAGCGCTATATAAGCTGCCGCGCAGGCGGGGTGTTTACCGCCTGATGTGGATCATGGATTGCCCTTGGAAAAGTTGAAAGACTATCGACCATCCGAGAAAGAGCCGTTCATGAACGAGCGGCAGCGCGATTATTTTCGCGCCAAATTGTTGGCTTGGAAGGACGAGATCCTGCGTGAAGCCAAACTCACGCTCCAGGCACTGCAGGAAGAGAACGTCAATCATCCCGACTTGGCTGATCGCGCCTCCTCCGAAACCGACCGCGCTATTGAGCTGCGCGCTCGCGACCGTCAACGCAAGCTGATCGCCAAGATCGACGCAGCACTGCAACGTATCGAAGATAACACCTACGGCTATTGCGAAGAGACCGGCGAGCCGATCTCTCTCAAGCGGCTCGAGGCGCGCCCGATTGCGACGCTCTCGGTCGAAGCCCAGGAGCGCCATGAGAAGCGCGAAAAGGTGTATCGCGACGAATAGGTCGGTGGCCTGATCAAAGTTTTACGGCGTCGCTTCCGAGAGGAAGCGGCGCCGTTGTTTTTTGTAGCTGGCGCTTTGGGCCGTTGCGCGCGCGAAGAATCGTAGCTGATTAGTGCCGGCGCTTGCGCGGCTGCTGTTGCGGCGGCGGAACGTCTTGCGGCTCGGCGGCCTGCTGCTGCGCACGGAACGCTACCACCGGATTGATGTCGCAGTAGGCGCGGGTGCCGGAAGCCGTCACCATGCACTGCTGGTACGAGTCGAACTGGCAATTACCCGGATAGCCCCATTCGCCGCCTTGCAGGCAGTAGGGGAAATCGCGGGCCGAGGCCGGAGCCGCCGCCAGGGTGAGGATGGTCGCTGCCGCGAGCAACGCGGCGCCGGTCTTGGTCATCTGATCTCTCCATTGGGCCCGGCCATTCCTCGCAGGAATCGCCGAACACGGCGGAACGTAGCGTCCCCGGGACGCGATACAACTACGATCGCGGGATGCCGTCGATGCGCCGGATCATGTCTGCGGATGTCTGGGCAAGTGAGTTGTGATCGGGCGTGATGCGGCGTGTGCGTCTCGCGGGTCTTTAGCTTTCCCGCTCAGTCTTTCCGAGTCATTGCCAACAGTCGCGCCAGCAGCTTCTTGGGGTCCATCCGAAGATCCGGGGCGAGGTGACTGAGGTCGGCGAGCCAGGCGCCATCGGCGGCGAGTCGCACGATCTCCAGTGCGGGTGCCGAGTCGGTCTTTTTATACTTCGTCAGCCATGCCCGCATCCTGGCCGACCAGCGCGGTCGCAACAGCGGGTCGGTCATCATCGATACCGCCAAAGCGCCGCCGCACTGGCTATCGTCTTGTTCGCTGAGATTGAAAGTCGCCCGGACGTAGGCGCGGGTGAAGCAGCCGTAACTGGAATGATCATCCTGTAGCGCCTCTTCGACGGCGGCACCGAAGATGTCGAGCTGGGCGTCGAAGACCGCCTCGACTAACTTCTCCTTGGTCGCAAAATGATGAAACAGGCCGCCTTTGGTGACACCTGCGGCGGCTGCAACGGCCTGCACCGTTACCGCTTGTAGCCCCCGCTCCATCGCCAGAGTGGCGGCACAATCGATCAAGGCGCGGCGGACGACTTCCGGTTGTTTCTTTCGCTCATGGGCGCTGCTCATTGCGGCGAGGCAACTTTCTTTAGAACGACTGTGGTGAATCCTGGCGTCGCCCCGTTGTCATTGTCAAGAATGTAATATACCAACCGGATGGTATCTTTTGAACGGTTTGCGGCGGCCGGGGGGCTCGCAGCCGTGCGGAGCAAAGGTGAGTTGCGTGACGACGAAGACAAAGGCCGCCCTCCGGGCCGCTTGCGCGTTTGGCGTGGTGGTGAGTCTGGCCGGCTGCGGTGACGGCAAACAAGCAGGAGCCGACAAGCAAGCGCCGCCGGTCGTGGTGAGCGTGGTCACAGTCGTCCCGGAGACGCTGCGTATCGTCAGCGATCTGCCCGGCCGCATCGCGCCGACGCGGATCGCGGAGGTGCGTCCGCGGGTCTCGGGCATCATCATCGAGCGCGTGTTCCAACAAGGTACCATCGTCAAGCAGGGCGATGTGCTGTACCGGCTGGACCCGGCGCCATTCCAGGTTCGCGTCGCCAGCGCCAAGGCGACGCTGCAGCGTGCAGTGGCAACACGCACGCTGGCGGCCCAGCAGGCGGAGCGCCAGACCCGGCTGAAGGATCGCGACGTCACCACAGGCCAACTCTACGACAAGGCAGTCGCCGAATTGGCCCAGGCCGAGGCGGATGAGGCCTCCGCACGCGCCGGCCTGCAGGCCGCCGAGCTCGATCTGCAATACACAGAAGTCCGCGCGCCGATCACCGGCCGCATCGGACGGGCGCTGATCACCGAAGGCGCACTTTTCACCGTCGGTGGCAGCGAAAGCCTGGCGACGATCCAGCAGCTCGATCCGGTCTATGCCGACTTCACGCAATCCGCCAACGAGCTGTTGGCGTTGAAGCGGGCCGCGCAACAGTCGGCCAAGGCCGGCGATGCGATCGAGGCGGAGGTGCGTCTGCGGTTCGACGACGGCGCGAGCTACGCGCATCGTGGCCGGCTGCTGTTCTCTGAAGCTTCAGTCGACGCCACCACTGGCCAGGTCACGCTGCGCGGTGAGTTTCCTAATCCGGACGGCGATTTGTTGCCTGGGATGTATGTTCGCGTGCAGCTGGTGCAGGGCGAGCAGCTCAATGCGCTGGCCGTGCCCGAGCGCGCGCTACGGCGCGATCCGGGTGGGCAGGCGCAGCTCTACGTCGTTTCGGCCGATCGCAAAGCCGAGTTGCGCCCCGTGACGCCGTCTCGGCTGGTCGACGGTCGCTGGATCATCGCCAGCGGTCTCCATCCCGGCGACGCCGTCGTCGTGCAGGGCTTTCAGGCGCTGTCGCCGGGAGCGGCGGTCGATCCGAAGCCGTGGCCGAACGCGGCGGCCGCTGGTACGACCAGCGCCGCCTCGCAGGCGAAGTGAGGCTCGGCGGTTATGCCCGATTTCTTTATCGCGCGGCCCGTGTTCGCGTGGGTCGTCGCCATCTTCATCATGATCGCCGGCGCGTTGGCGATCCCGTTTCTGCCGGTGGCGCAATACCCCAACATTGCCCCCGCCAAGATCTCCGTCACCGCGAACTATCCGGGCGCGTCGTCCGAAGAGATCTACCAGGGTGTGGTCCGGCTGATCGAAGATCAGCTCGCCGGCATTCCCGGCCTGATGTACTTCGAGTCAACGACGGATGCGACCGGCCAGATCTCGATCGAGGTGTCGTTC
>NZ_QTKI01000007.1:0-32681 GCF_010820945.1 Rhodopseudomonas sp. BR0C11 | reverse complement strand
TTGCTGAGCTGCTCGCCGCCGAGGACGAAGGCGGCGCTCCCGCTGCGACTTGCGCGGACGACATCGCCTATTGGCAATATTCCTCGGGCACCACGGGGATGCCGAAAGGCGTGATGCACGTGCATTCGAGTCCGCGCGTCATGGCCGAAAGTGCCGGCCGGCGGATCGGCTACCGCGAAGACGACGTGGTGTTCTCCGCGGCCAAGCTGTTTTTCGCCTATGGGCTCGGCAACGCGATGTTCTGCACCATGGGAATCGGCGCCACCTCGGTGCTGTACCCCGAGCGACCGACTGCCGGCTCGGTGTTCGATACTTTGCAGGCGCACCAGCCGACGATGCTGTTCGCTGTGCCGACACTCTATGCGGCCATGCTGGCCGATCCGCGCTCGCGCACCGAGGCACTCCCGGACCGGCTGCGGCTGTGCGTCTCTGCCGGTGAACCGCTGCCGGCGCAGGTCGGGCTCAACTGGCGCAATCGGTTCGGCCGCGACATCGTCAACGGCGTTGGCTCGACCGAGATGGGCCACCTGTTCCTGACCAACCTCCCACACGCCGTGGAATACGGAACGTCAGGTGTGCCGGTCGACGGCTATCGGCTGCGGCTGGTCGACGAGAGCGGAGACGACGTCGCCGACGGCGAGATCGGCGAATTGCTGGTGAACGGCCGCTCGGCCGCCGCGGGCTATTGGAATCAGCGCGACAAGACACGCACCACATTCGTCGGTGAGTGGACCCGGACAGGCGATAAATATCACCGGCGTACCGACGGCGTTTACACCTATTGCGGACGAACCGACGACATCTTCAAGGTCAGCGGCATTTGGGTGTCACCGTTCGAAATCGAACAGGCGCTGATGAGCCACCCCAAGGTGCTGGAAGCTGCGGTGATCCCCGCCGAGGACGTCGACGGGCTGGTCAAGCCAAAGGCGTTCGTCGTGCTGTCATGCTGCGCCGAGGTCGATCCCGGCACCCTGTTCGAAGAGCTCAAAGACCACGTCAAGTCCGCCATCGGGCCTTGGAAGTATCCGCGCTGGATTCAGATCATGGACGATCTGCCGAAGACATCGAGCGGCAAGCTGCAGCGCTATCTGCTGCGCGAGATGACGCTCGGCGGAGTGGACGCGACGGGAAACACGCGCGCTGACCGCTTGGTTTATGGACGCGCCACCGCCGGCAGCGGACGATGACAACCAAGTCGGCGCTTGCGGGTGCAGCGCAATATCAGCAAGACTGACGATGCGACCATCGGCCTCATTGGCATCTCGCAAAATGATCTGGCCCGATGTAATAGTCGCAATAAAGTACCGAAAAAGCAAAAATGACGAGCTGATCGCTCGCGAACGGAAGACCGAGGGGAGGACTACCATGATCGATCGACGTCGTCTGTTGTCGCTCGGAGCGTCGGCTGGTGCCGCGCTGACCTGCGGCCCGTTTATTCGCCCGTCCTACGCGCAAGCCGGCGCCCTGAAGGTCGGCCTGCTGCTGCCCTATAGCGGGACTTATGCGCCGCTCGGCGAAGCCGTCACCCGCGGCCTCGAGCTGTATGTGCAATCGCAGGGCGGCAAGCTCGGCGGCAGGAGCATCAGCTTCGTCAAAGTCGACGATGAATCCGCGCCGCCGAAGGCTACCGAACTCACCACCAAACTGATCCAGAGCGAGAAGGCCGACGTGCTGATCGGCACGGTGCATTCCGGCGTGGCGATGGCGATGGTGAAGATCGCCCGCGAGGACGGCATTCCGACCATCGTGCCGAACGCCGGGGCCGACATCATCACCCGCGCGATGTGCGCCCCCAACGTGTTCCGAACCTCGTTCGCCAACGGCCAGATCGGCCGCGCCACCGGTGATGCGATGATCAAGGCCGGCCTGAAAAAGGCTGTGACGGTGACCTGGAAGTATGCGGCAGGCGAAGAGATGGTGTCCGGCTTCAAGAAGTCGTTCATCGCCGGCAAGGGCGAGGTGGTCAAGGATATCACCATCGCGTTCCCCGACGTCGAATTTCAGTCGGCGCTGGCCGAGATCGCGTCGCTGAAGCCCGACTGCGTCTATGCGTTCTTCTCCGGCGGCGGCGCGCTGAAATTCATCAAGGACTATGCGGCGGCCAATCTCGGCATTCCGCTGTGGGGACCGGGCTTCCTCACCGATGGCGTCGAAGCCGCGGCGGGCCCGGCCGGCGACGGCATCAAGACCGTGCTGCACTACGTCAGCGACCTCGACAACGCCGAGAACCAGGCGTTCGTCAAATCGTTCGAGGCGGCGTACAAGATCCCGCCGGACGTCTTTGCGGTGCAGGGCTGGGACGCCGGGCAGCTGCTCGACGCCGGCCTCAAGGCGGTCGGCGGCGACGTCGCTAAGCGCAAGGAGCTCAATGCCGCGATGGCGGCGGCGAGCTTCGCCAGCCCGCGCGGACCGTTCAAACTGTCGGCCGCGCATAACCCGGTGCAGAACTTCTATCTGCGCGAGCTGAAGGGCGGCAAGAGCGTCAATCTCGGCCTCGCCGCACCGGCGGTCGCCGACGAAGCGATCGGCTGCAAGCTGAGCTGATAACTGCCCGACTGAGGGTTCGGCAGCGGCCGGCGCATCCTTGCCGTCCGCCGCCCTGCCCGACCGACATCGGTGACAGGTTCCCATGAGTCTCATTCTGATCCAGGCGCTGAACGGCCTTCAGACCGGACTGGTGATCTTTCTGGCCGCCAGCGGCCTGACACTGGTGTTCGGCATTCTCGGCGTCATCAATCTCTCGCACGGCTCGTTCTACATGCTCGGCGCCTATCTGGCGCTGTCGCTGACCGGCATGTTCGGGGACGTCTTCCTGGCACTGGTCGCCGGCATCCCGCTCGCCTTCCTGCTCGGTCTGGCGATCGAGTGGTTGTTCATCCGCCACCTCTACGATCGCGATCACCTGCAGCAGGTGCTGCTGACCTTCGCGCTGATCCTGATCTTCAACGAATTCCAGCAGGTGGTGTGGGGCTCGTATCCGCACTCGATCCCGGCGCCTGGCTATCTGGCGCACAGCGTCCGGCTCACCGAAGGCCTCAGCTATCCGGTATATCGGCTGGCCTTGATGGCGATCTGCGTCGCGCTGGCGATCGCGATGGCGCTGGTGATTCAGAAGACCCGGATCGGCCGCCTGATCCGTGCGGCCGAATCCAACCGCGAGATGGTCGAGGCGCTCGGCTTCGACTCGCGGCTGATCTTCCGTATGGTGTTCGCCACCGGGGTCGCACTCGCTGCCACCGCCGGCATGCTGGCGGCCCCGATCGAGAGCGCCTATCCGGGCATCGGCGACCGCGTGCTGATCATCTCCTTCGTGGTCGTGGTGATCGGCGGCATCGGCTCGGTGCGCGGCGCGTTCATCGGATCGCTGCTGATCGGCATGGCCGACGCGTTCGGCAAGGTGTTCCTGCCGCAGTTCTCCAGCATCATCATCTACGCGCTGATGGCGCTGGTGCTGGTGATCCGTCCGGCCGGGCTGTTTGGGCGGGCCTGACGATGCTGACCCGTCCCAACCTCGTTGTCATCCTGTTCTTCACGGTGCTGCTCGGCTGCCTGCTGGCGCTGCCGTTCGTCGCCGGACCGTATCCGGTCAAGCTGATGACACGGATCGTGATCATCGCGACCTTCGTGCTCAGCCTTGACCTGCTGATCGGCGTCACTGGCCTGGTCAGTTTCGGTCACGCCGCTTTCTTCGGCTGCGGCGCCTATGCGGTGTATTTCGTCTCACCGGAGGCGGAAGCCGCCAACGTCATCGTCGCGCTCGGCGCCGGGCTACTGGCCGGCGGGCTCGCCGCGCTGGTGGTCGGCGCGTTCGCGACGCTGACGCGCGGCTTCTATTTCATCATGGTGACGCTGGCCGCAGGCCAGATGCTGTTCGCGCTGTTTCACGACACCGACATCGCCAAGGGTTCGGACGGCGCCTACATCAACGTCAAGCCCGAGCTGATGCTGGGCGGCCTGACGCTGCTGGATTTCTCCGACCGCAGGCAATTCTATTACGTCTGCGTCATCGTGCTGATCGCCGCCTACGGCCTGCTGCTGGCGCTGGTGCGTTCGCCGTTCGGCCGGGTGCTGCAGGGCATCCGCGCCAACGAGGTGCGGATGAGCTCGCTCGGCTACGATACCTATCGCTACAAGCTCGCCGCCTTCACCATTGCAGGCATGGTGGCGGGGCTCGCCGGCGCGCTGTTCGCCTCGATCGACGGTTTCGTCACGCCCGACCTGCTCAACTGGCATCAATCCGGCCTCGCCATCATGATGGTGGTGCTGGGCGGCGCCGGCACGCTGTTCGGCCCGATCCTCGGCGCGCTCGCCTACTCGTCGCTGGAAGAACTATTGAAGACCGCCAGCATCGTCGGTTCGCTGGTCGCCGACCATTGGCGGCTCGGCACCGGCGCGACACTGATCGCCGCGGTGTTGATGTCGCCCGACGGCCTCGCCGGATTGCTGAACTGGCGGCGCAAGCAGCCCCAGGCCACACCCGCGCGGCCTCCGGTGGACGAACCGCAGCGTCCGGCGAAGACCGCGAAGGCGCTGGCGACCAGCCATCTCAGCAAGAACTTCAACGGCATCGCGGCAGTCAGCGACGTCACCGTGACGTTCGAGCCCAACAAGGTTCACGCCATCATCGGCCCCAACGGCGCCGGCAAGACCACCTTCACCAACCTGTTGTCCGGCGCGCTGCCGGCCAGCGCCGGCAGCGTGAAGATCGACGAGCTCGACGTCACCGGTTGGCCGGCCTATCGGATCGCCCGCGCCGGCCTCGGCCGCTCCTATCAGCGCACCAACATCTTTCCGCGCTTCACCGTGCGCGAGAACTGCGTGCTCGCCGCGCAGCTCGACAAGGGCGCGCTGTGGCGGCTGCGCGACGCGCCATATCGGGCGCGCGAACACGCCTCGGTCGACCGCGCCCTGCGGGTCGCAGGACTCGCCGATCGCGGCGACAGCATTGCCGGACGGATGTCGAATGGCGAGCAGCGACAGCTCGAAATCGCAATGCTGATCGCCAGCGGCGCCGATCTTTTGATCCTCGACGAGCCGCTGGCCGGGATGGGGCCGGAGGAAACCCAGCGGGTGGTGGCACTGTTGCGTGACCTGGTGCGCGACCACACCGTGATCGTGATCGAGCACGACATGGATGCGGTGTTCGCTGCCGCCGATACGCTGACGGTGCTGGTGCAGGGCAAGCTGTTCGCCCGCGGCCGCCCCGATGAGATCCGGCGCAACGAAGCCGTGCTCGAAGCCTATCTCGGCCATCACGCCAAGATGAAGGAGTCGGCATGACCGCAGCGGCACAGGCGATGCTCGATGCACGCGGCATCGACACCTTCTACGGCCCCAGCCACATCCTGCGCGGCGTGAACTTTCACGTCGGCCGCGGCGAGACGGTCAGCCTGCTCGGCCGCAACGGCATGGGCAAGACGACGCTGCTGCGGACTCTGATGGGACTACTGAAGCCGAAGCGCGGCGCGATCCTGCTCGATGGCCGCGACGTCACCGATGCGAGGGCCAATATCAAGGCGCGTGCCGGCATGGGGTTCGTGCCGGAGGGACGCGGCATCTTTCCGAACCTGTCGGTCGAGGAAAACCTGCTGTTTGCGGCCCGCCCAGGTCCTGACGGCCGGGTCGATTGGACCCAAGAGGCGATCTACCAGATGTTTCCGCGGCTGTTCGAGCGGCGGCGGATCTGGGGCAATCAGCTGTCCGGCGGCGAGCAGCAGATGCTGACGATCGGACGGGTGCTGCTCAGCAATCCCAGCATCCTGCTGATCGACGAAGCGACCGAAGGTCTTGCGCCCAAGATGCGCGATGCGATCTGGGAAACGCTCGGTATCATTGCGCGCAAGGGGATCTCGATCGTGATCGTCGACAAGAACCTCGACGATCTGGTCGACCTGGTCGACCGCCACGTCGTGCTGACCAAGGGACAGGTGGTGTTCGAAGGCACCTCGGCCGAGCTGCTCGCCGATCAGGAGATGGTCAGAACCATGCTGGGCGTCTGAACCGCCTCGTCTCAAAGATCAATCGACGCCCGGCACCGCGGCTGCATAATCCGTATCAGGAGCCGGGATCACGCGGCACCACGAGGGAGGACAACGCGATGAGTGGCGCAAGCAGCATCACCGCGGCGGAGCCGTACCGCGATGTGCAGATCCGGCCCGCTGCGGCGGCGGACGTGGCACGCGTGGCGGCGATCGACGAGGCGGCGACCGGCGAAGCCAAGCCGCGGTATTGGCAGAGCCTGTTTGAGAATTTTTCGCAGAGCCGCACCGGCTGCCGCGCCTTCCTGGTCGCCGAGCTGAAGGGCGAGGTGGTCGGCTTCATCTGCGGCGAAGTGCGGGATTTCGAGTTCGGTGCGGAAAGCTGCGGCTGGGTGTTTGCGTTGACCGTCGATCCTGCGATAAGGGTGAACAGTATCGGCACGCAACTCTTTGAAGAGATTTGTCTAATTTTCACTCAGGCGGGGGTGAGGAAGGTTCGCACGATGATCGAGCACGACAATCAGCTCGTCATGGCGTTCTTCCGCAGCCAGGGCCTGATGGTCGGCCGGTTCATCGGAATGGAAAAGAATCTCGACTGATCACACCACCCCGACACGCTCGCGCGGTTTGTGGTCGAGACCAACACGAAGATTGACGCCGATGCGGCTGCAGAAATCGACGATGTGTGGACTATACGCCGTGCTCGAACTCGCGGCGAATCCGGATCGTCAGGTTTCGGCCGGCGACATCGCCGACAAATACGACATCTCGCTCAATCATCTGGCCAAGGTCCTGCGCACCTTGGTGCGGGCGCGGCTGATCGAGTCGGTGCGCGGCCCTGGTGGCGGCTATCGCTTCGCCGGCAATCCCAAGCGCGTCACCCTGCTCGATATCATCGCGTTGTTCGAAGACACCGGCCTCGACCTGCAGGAGGCCGCCTCGGACGAGCATGAAGAGAGCCGGGCGCTGCACAAGGTTCTGCGCGACATCGACGAAATCGCGATGACGACGCTTCGGTCGGTGTCGATCACCTCGCTGCTCAAGGTAATCGACACCGAACGCCGCAAGGTGGAGCGCGGTCCGAACGGCGCCTCGGCCCGGCATTCGTCGGCCGGACGGGCGTAGCCCTCAACCGGACTTTCGGGCAGCGCCGTTGCGGCGCAGCCGATCTCAGGAATGCAGCTGCTGGTACTTGTCCTGCAACTGCTCGGGCGTCTCGCGCCAATCCGGATTGGGCACAATGGAATCGGCGGGGCAGACGAGCTGACACTGCGGCTCGTCCTCGGCACCGACACATTCGGTGCAGCGGAGCGCATCGACCGCGTAGATCGTGTCGCTGGCCGAGATCGCCTGGTTCGGACACACCGGCCAGCACGCGTCGCAGGCCGTGCAGTCCTCGTTGATCATCAGCGCCATGTCGTCCTCCTCCCCGTTCAGCCCAACACGCCCTCGCGCAGCTTGAAGCGCTGGATCTTGCCGGTCGCCGTCTTCGGCAATTCGGCGACGAACACCGTGCTGCGCGGATATTTGTACGGCGCCAGTCGATCCTTGATGAAAGTCTTCAGCTCGGTCTCCGACAGCGTCTGACCCGGCCGCGCCACCACATAGGCCTTCGGCTTGGTCAGGCCATGTTCGTCGGCGACGCCGACCACGGCGGCTTCGAGCACGCCGGGATGCTGCACCAGCGTTGCTTCGATCTCGAACGGGCTCACATAGATGCCGCTGACCTTCAGCATGTCGTCGGTGCGGCCCGCATAGGTGTAGGAGCCGTCATCGTTGCGGACGTATTTGTCGCCGCTCTTGGTCCAGCCGCCCTGAAAGGTGTCGCGGCTCTTGGCCCGGTTGCCCCAGTACATCGTCGCCGACGACGGGCCGTGAATGTAGAGATCGCCCGGCTCACCGTCGGCGACCGGGCCGCCGCCGTCGCCGCGCAGCTCGATCTGATAGCCGGGCACCGGCCATCCGGTGGTGCCGTAGCGCACCCGGTCCGGCAGGTTCGACAGGAAGATATGCAACATCTCGGTCGAGCCGATGCCGTCGACGATGTCGATGCCGAAATGGCGCTGGAACCGTTGCCCGATCTCCGCCGGCAGCGCTTCGCCCGCCGATGACGCGAGCCGCAACGCCACCTGGTCGCGCGACGGCAGGTTTGGCGCGGCCAGCATGCCGGCGTAACCGGTGGGCGCGCCGTAGAACACGGTCGGCTTCACTCCGCCGACACCGCCCAGCCAGCGCTTGAACACCGCGTCCGGGGTCGGTCGCTCGCCCATCAGCAGCGTAGTCGCGCCGACCGTCATCGGAAACGTCAGCGCGTTGCCGAGGCCATAGGCGAAAAACAGCTTCGCCGCCGAGAAACAAACGTCGTCTTCGCGCAGATGCAGCGTGTGGCGGCCGTACAGCTCTGAGGTCCAGTACGGATTGGCGTGGGTGTGCACCACGCCTTTCGGCCGCCCGGTCGAGCCCGACGAATACAGCCAGAACGCTGGATCATCCGCCTGGGTGGCGGCGGGCTTTTCCAGCGGCGCCTGTGCGCCGACGAACGCGACGAAATCGACCTCGCCCGGCTCCAGCGGCGCCGCGGGACGCGCGACGATGACCTGCTGCACCTCGTGATCGCTCTTGGTCAGCGCCGCCTTGAGCACCGGATGCAGCGCACCGCTGACCAGCACCGCCTGGGCGCGCGAATGCTCCAGCATGTAGGCGTAGTCATCGGCGGTGAGCAGCGTGTTGACCGCGACCGGGACGATGCCTGCGTAAATTGCGCCGAGAAACGACACCGGCCAATCGGTGCCGTCGAGCATCAGCAGCAGCACGCGCTCTTCTCGTTTCACGCCGATCGTGCGCAAGGCAGCTGCGAGCTGACGCGCCTGGGCTTCGAGCTGCGCAAAGCTCAGCGACGAGACGTCGTCGACGAATGCCGTCTTGTCCGGCCGTACGCGGTTGGTCTGCAGCAGATGTTCGGCGAAATTGAATTTCTCGGGTGGCGGCGTGACCGCTGCGGCATTCATGGTTTCCTCCTGATCGCCTTTATGGTTGTCCGGAAGCGATCTTGACGCCGCTTTCCGCTCGCCGGTTGTGAATGTCGATATCGGCATCCACCCGGCTTCAGGCTGATCGCAATTATCAGGCGGCGCGGGCCATGTCGGCAAGCCTCTTGTGACGGAAGGCTCCCCACAGCGCTGCGCCGATCGCGCCGGCGTAAATTGCGTCCGGATGGCTCTCGATCGCGACGTCGACCTTGGCCTTGACCACGGCGTCTTTCATCGCCTCGACCAGCCCGGCGTCGAGCGCCAGACCGCCGGTCATCTGCACCGTGCCATCGAGGCTACCGAGGGTCTTGAGCAGCTTGGCCAGCCGGTCGGCCATCGATTCATGGATGCCGCGCAGAATGTTCGGCGACGAGATGCCGCGCGACACCATGTTGATGACGTCGGTCTCGGCCAGCACGGCGCAGATGCCGGAGACTTTCTCCGGATTGTCGGCACGCTGCGACAGCGAACCGATCTCGTCCTGCGCGATGCCGAGATAGCGGGCGATGTTCTCCAGGAACTGTCCGGAGCCAGAGGCGCATTGACTGGTCATCTTGTAGGCCAGCACCTTACCGCGCTCGTCCATGCGGATCGCCCGGCCGTGCAGCGCGCCGGTGTCCAGCACCGCGCGGCTGCCCGGATTGAGATAGATCGCGCCGCGGGCATGCGTCGTCATCGAGTAGAAGTGCCCGGTGTGGAAGGTCAGCGCCTCGCCCTCGCCGGTGGTGGCACAATAGGCGACGTCGGCACGCGCCAGACCCGTCTCTTTCAGCAGATCATCGTAGATGTCGCCGGCGAGCTTCAAGGGATCGCGCTGCCGCACCCGCTCGACCCGCTTACCGAGGCAACGCTCCTGGTCGCCCTCGACCGCGAACGCCACCACCTTGATGGCCCCGGTCCCGACATCGATCCCCGACGTGATGGTCATCGTTTCCTCCTCGCAAGTCCGGCCGAACGTTCGATCATCCAAGCGCCCACCACTCACGCCGCGACGGCGCGGCGGGCGAATTCGGAGGCGCCGAGCGCGCCGGTGTAGATCGAATCTGGATTGATGTTGATCGTCACCTCGCCGTAGTTCTCCTGGATCAGCTTGCGCAGCTCGCGCACCGCCGCCTCGTTCTTGGCGACGCCGCCGGTGAAGGTGAACTGATCGGTGACGCCGCCCGAGCGCGAGATGATCGAGATTGCCCGCAGGATGATGGCGCGGTGCAGGCCGGCGAGAATGTCCTCGCGCTTTTCCCCCAGTGACAGCCGATCGCGCAGTTCGGCGCCGGCGAACACCGTGCAGGTCGAGTTGATCCGCGCCGGGCGATTAGACTGCATCGCCAGCGGCCCGAGCTCGTGCAGCCCCATGTTCATTTCGTCGGCGATGTAGCCGAGATAGCGGCCGCAGCCGGCAGCGCAGCGATCGTTCATCTGGAAATTCTCGACGATACCGTGACCGTCGATCTGAATGCCCTTGGTGTCCTGCCCGCCGATGTCGAGCACGGTGCGCGTGCCGGGATACATCATGTGCGCGCCGAGGCCGTGGCACAGGATCTCGGAGCGAATATGCTCCTTGGAGAACGGCAGCGTCACCCGGCCGTAGCCGGTGCCGACCAGATAGGTCTCCTCCAGCTCGATCCCGAGCGCCGACTCGATCATGGCGGCGAAATCGCCTTCGCCATCAGCCGCGTGCGAATCCGCAGCCAGCATCCGCGCCACGGCACGGCGAAACTTGTCGCTGAGGTCGCCTCCCGGCGGCCGATTCTCGACCTCGATGATCGACTTGTCGTAGGCGTTCAGCACCATGTCGAGGGCGATGCCCATCTCGCGGGCCACCGCTTCGGCGTGGACATGAAACCGCGAGCCGGCGATGTCGCGGAAGAAATCCGACTTTCGCTTGGCACCGGGGGCATAGAGCGAGGCCGCCTCCTGCCGCAGCCGGGCGAAGATGACGTGCAGCGCCTCCTGCAGCGGGCCGGCAATCGACTTGAAGCGATCCGCCTCGAGCTGGCGATGACACGTCTCCTCCAGATCGTCGAGCTGTTCGAGAAACTGAATCAGCCGGAAGTTACGCTCCAGCGCCGCCAGAAACTCGGCGCTGTGCTCGTGGCCGGCCTCGCCGACATGCAGAGCCCGGCGGAACAACGTGAAGCGGGCGTCGATCCGGGCTTCTTCGGAGGCAACGCGCGCCGCGGTGGCGTAGTTCGAGCGAGAATTGGTGATGCCGCGCCCGATCACCTCCTTGTTGTCGTCCATCAGCACCGCCTTGGTGGTGGTGGAGCCGAGATCGATTCCAACGAAAGTCCGCATCGTTGCGCTCCTCAGGCGGCGCCGCGGAAGCCCGCGCGCTTCTGTTCGATCATCTGGAAATAGCTCTCCAGCCGGTTCTTGACGTTGGCGGCCGAGAAATAGCGCGGGTCGACCAGATCGGTCTCGATGAACGCCGCCGGCTTGCCGGTGCGCTTCTCGACCTCGCGCATCATCAGGAGCTGGCCGGCAGAGAACGAATTGCAGCTCTTGATCGAATTGATCAGAAGGCCGTCCGCCTGGTATTCGTTGATATAGTTCTCCAGCATGTCCACCCGCATCGGCAGGTTGCGGTTGGTGTAGACATTGAGGCAGTATTCAGCGAGCGACTCCAGCGGCCGATCCGGATCGTGGCGGAAGCCGTAATCATAGGTGCCGCCGACCTTGGTGTAGCTCGAGGCCACCACCACGGCGCCCTCGTCGTAGAACATCTTCCAGAACTGGCGGAAATTGGTGTAGTTCGGGGGCCCTTCCACCACTAGGCGGTAGCGCTCCTGCCCCATGTCGCCATCGGGCGTCACCGGCCCCTTGCCCAGCGCTATCCGCTCCTCGACCTCGGCGCGCAGGAACTTGTAGTATTCGATCGCGTCGTCGGTGCCGCGGAAGGCGCCGAAGATCGGCCCGATGTAATAGATTCCGCCGAAATAGGCGTCGATCGGCGACGGCTTGTGCTTGGCCGATTGCAGCACCCAGACGTGATCGTCCTCGGCCTTGGCTGACTTGCGCAAATATTCGCGCAACCGGTCGATGTCGAATTTGACACCTGAGATCCGCTCCAGCTTCGGAATCACGTCTTGCCGGAGTTGCTTGACCATGTAGCTGATCATGTCCTTGGTGATCCGGCCGTCGGCCAGATACGGCGTCTGGAACATGATGGTCTCGCATTTGTACTGCCGGCGCAGCAGCTCGAACCATTTCATGAAGGTGAAGCAGCCGGTGTAGGACAGCAGCAGCACGTCCGGGTCTGGCAGCGGCTTGCCGTTCGGGCCGATATTGCCCTTGGCCATCATGCCGATGTCGGATTTGACGTAGGTGCAGACGTCCTCGGAATGGCCGAGCTTTTCCGCCTCCATCACGTAGCCGCCGCTTTGCCGCCTCAGCCCGTTTTGGATCGCGTTGACCTCCGGCAGGTTGTTGACCATGTCGAAGCACATCAGCAGCTCGTTGAGATTGCCCGGCACGAAGGTCGCGGCCACCTTCTCGCCGCGCTCCCTGGCGCTTGCGAGACGATCGTAGTGGGCGTTGACCATCTGCTTCTGCCGCGCCATCGACGCATCCTTGATGGCTTCCGGCGGCTTGGTCTTCGGTCCGACGATGACGGTCATGCTCCGCTCCACAATTTGATCGAATCGGCGAAGGTGCCGGCCTGCTCGCGGATCGGCTGCATCTGGCCGGAGTTTTCGGCGTATTTGAACGCGATCTGCGGAATGCCGTGGCTCTTCAGCACCGCTTGCAGCATCGGCCGCTCGAGCAGGCCGGGATCGCAGAACGACGTCATGGCGAAGATCACGCCTTCGGCGCGGTTCTTCCGCACGCTGTCGACCAGATACAGACCCTTCTTGGCCTCGTCCGGCTCGTATTTCGGCGGTGTCGATTTGGAGTCGTGCAGATAGGCCTGGGCGAGGCTCCGCAGCGGATCGCCGTCGAGCGCGACGTCGGAATTCTCCCAGCGCGTCACCAGAATGAAGTCGTCGTCGACGATGTAGCAACCGGACAGCTCGATCGACTTGATCAGGTTCAGTGGCGGCTGCTCGCAGAACATGCCGCAGATCACCACGCGCGAATTGTCCTTGATCGGCCGCTGCTGCAGCCGCACTGCCGCCAGGTAATCGGTGAGCATCTGGTTGTGCTCCTCGACCGGGATCACCATGCCGGCGCGGAGCAACAGATAGAGTTCCGCCGACGGCACGTTCCAGGGCTCGTCGGCGCGCAGTTGATACAGTGCACGGATCAGCCGGCGGTTGTCGTTGAACACGGCGATCGAGGCGCGGATCGCATCGGAGGTGATCGGCTTGCCGGTGAGGCTCGACAGCCATTCGCAGGTTTCGCGCAACTCGCTGACATAGAAATCGCCGCCGAGATCGTCGTCGAAATTGTGCGGCAGGTCGATGTAGCGCGCGCCCTTGGACGGGAACATCAGCTTCCACATCCCCGAAAGATTGCGGATCACGTCGCAGATCGATGGAAACATCATGCCGTCGACGAAATCGAGCCGGCCGGAGACACCCAGCTCGATGGTCGAACGCGGAATTCGGCAGATGTAGCTCTGATAGTAGGCGTCGCCGTGGATGACTTCGAGCTGGTCGCCGCCACCGAAGATCCCGAGCGGCAATCCGCCGGCGGCGTGCACCAGTTCGCGGGGAGCGTAGTAGGGCAGAAAGCCGACCACGATGCGGCCGGGCTCTGCGGCCTTCCATTCGCGGGCGGCGGTGAAGCTGAGGTCGGAGAACAGCGCCTCGCAACGGGCGATGATGTCCGCCGTGGTGTGATGCGGCCTGTCGAGCATGCCGGTCGTCCTCCCTGCCCGGCGGCTCTGCCGGGGTCGCGCTGCCGGCCATTTTCCGGCCCGGCGATTTAAATGTAATCTAGTATTGGAATGCGAAAATTAATTTGATGCGGATCAAATTTGGCGATGGGAAAGCCGAGACCGGCCGGACGGCACGCCGCCGCCACGGGGCTCAGATGTCGATCGCGATCTTGCCGAACTGGCTGCCGGATTCGAGATGATCGAATGCGGCGCGGATATCGCCGAGCGGATAGTGCAGATCGATCGGCGGTGTCAGCTTTCCGGCATCGCACCAGGCGATCAGATCGGAAAGCTCACTCGGGTTGCCGAGGGTCGAGCCGAAGATCTGAAGTTGGCGGATGAACACCCGGCGCAAATCGGCCGGCGGCTGATCGCCGATCGTGGCACCGCAGGTCGCGACCCGCCCGCCGCGCACCAGCGATTTCAGCGCCGCGCTCCACATCGCGCCGCCGATATTCTCGATCACCACGTCGGCGCCGCGGCCGCCGGTCAAGTCCATCACCGCGGCGGGAATCTTGTCGGCCGGCGCATCAATCACTGCATCGGCGCCGAGCGCGCGGGCCCGCGCCAGCTTGTCGGCGCTGCGTGAGGTCGCCAGCACACGGGCGCCGGCGGCCGCAGCAATCTGCATCGCCGCGAGCGACACGCCGCCACCAACCCCGAACACCAGCACGGTCTCCCCCGGTTGCAGCTTCGCCTTGGTGAACAGCATCCGCCACGCCGTGAGATAGTTCACGCCGAGCGCAGCGGCCTGGGCGAAATCAAGGCGGTCAGGGATCGGCAGGGCATTTCCCGCCGGCACGCAGACATACTCGGCCATGGTGCCGTCGCGATGCTCGCCTAGCAGGCTCATCTTGGCGCATAGCACCGGCTCGCCGCGGCGGCAGAATTCGCAAGAACCGCAGACGATCCCCGGATACAGCGTCACCCGCCGCCCAATCAGTTCCGGCGTGTCCGCCTCCTCGATCACGCCGGCCCCATCCACCCCCATGATCTGCGGCAGGCTGTGGGTGATGCCGGCACCACTGTCGCGCATGTAGAGATCGACGCGGTTGACGGTCGCGGCGCGCATCCGCACCAGCACTTCACCCGGGCGGCGCTGCGGCGTCGGGCGATCCCCGACCTCGATCACCTCGTTGCCGCCGTGACCGGTCATGAATGCCGTCTTCATCGCCTCCGCCCCCTCGTCTTGTTATCGCTTGCGCCCGATAAACGTTGGATGAGGCCCGCGCGCCTTGACCAAAGTCATTCCAGATCCGCGGCGACAGCTTCGCCCGCAGCGCCATCGTCGAGACGTTTCATGTTGTCGAGGATCTTGAGCAGGTAGTGCAGCGTGTGGGTCACGTCATTGATCGAAAAGTCGCCAAGCACTTCGCCGTAATAGGCACGGATCTTCGGCTGCGCGAGCACCTCCCAGACGTGACGCCCGGACTTGGTCATCGTCACCAGCCGTGAGCGGCGATCGCGCTCGTCCGGCACCACCGCGACATGACCATCGCGCTCCATTCGGCCGATCAGACCAGTGAGGTTCTGCCGGCTGACCATCAGATAGCGGGCCAGATCGCCGATGCTCATGCCGTTCGCCACAGCGGGTCGCGACAGCGCTCCGAGCACCGCCCATTGCTGCGTCGTCAACCCCTCGGCTTCGACCGCCCGCGTGCCGGTTTTGTGCAACATATTGGCGCATTGGTAGAGACGGAAGAACAGCCGGTTGGCCAATTCCATCTTCGCTTCTGCAGCATTATCGGCACTCGTGCGCTTATTTGCCATCATCGACCATCTTGACGCATCTTCGCAACGCTGACTAAATATAGCAATATATTGTCCTAGTTGCCAGCTTCGACCGCGGGCTTCCTGGGGAAAAAGAGATCAGAATCAAAGAGGAGCGAGCGAGGATGGCGCGGCTGCAGAACAAAACGGCAGTGATCACGGGTGGTGGCGGCGGCATCGGCGGGGCGACGTGTCGCCGGTTTGCGCAGGACGGCGCCAAGGTCGCGGTGCTCGACCTCAATCTCGACGCCGCCGAGAGAATTGCCGGTGATATCCGCGCCGCGGGCGGCGCGGCCGAAGCGATCCGCTGCGACATCGCCGACCGCAAAAGTGTCGACACCGCGATCGCGACGACGACGGACAAACTTGGGCCGGTGGACATTCTGGTCAACAACGCCGGTTGGGACATCTTCAAGCCGTTCACCAAGAGCGAACCCGGCGAATGGGAGCGACTGATCGCCATCAACCTCACCGGCGCGCTGCACATGCATCACGCGGTGCTGCCCGGCATGGTCGAGCGGCACTACGGCCGCATCGTCAACGTCGCCTCTGACGCAGCGCGCGTCGGCTCGTCGGGCGAAGCGGTGTACGCCGCCTGCAAAGGCGGCCTCGTCGCATTCTCCAAGACCTTGGCACGCGAACACGCCCGCCACGGCATCACCGTCAACGTCGTCTGCCCGGGGCCGACCGACACCGCGCTGCTCGCCGGCGTGACCTCCGGCGCTGCCAATCCGGAGAAGCTGATCGAAGCCTTCACCAAGGCGATCCCGCTCGGCCGGCTCGGCAAACCGGATGATCTCGCCGGCGCGATCGCGTTCTTCGGCAGCGACGACGCCGGCTTCATCACCGGCCAGGTGCTGAGCGTCTCCGGCGGCCTGACGATGAACGGCTGAGCCCAATCAACAATAACGGGAGGATTCCGATGCAGTTCGAAGACCTGATCTATGAAATCCGCAACGGCGTGGCGTGGATCATCATCAACCGTCCGGACAAGATGAATGCGTTCCGCGGCACCACCTGCGACGAGCTGATTAAGGCGCTGTACAAAGCCGGCTACGACAAGGACGTCGGAGCGATCGTGCTCGCCGGCGCCGGCGACCGTGCCTTCTGCACCGGCGGCGATCAGTCGACCCACGACGGCAATTACGATGGCCGCGGCACCGTCGGGCTGCCGATGGAAGAGCTGCACACTGCGATCCGCGACGTGCCGAAGCCGGTGATCGCCCGCGTCCAGGGCTATGCGATCGGCGGCGGCAATGTGCTGGCGACGATCTGCGACCTGACGATCTGTTCGGAGAAAGCGATCTTCGGCCAGGTCGGCCCGAAGATGGGCTCGGTCGATCCCGGCTACGGCACCGCGTTCCTGGCCCGCGTCGTCGGCGAGAAGAAGGCCCGCGAGATCTGGTACATGTGCCGGCGTTACTCGGGCAAGGAAGCCGAGGCGATGGGGCTCGCCAATCTCTGCGTGCCGCACGAGGAACTCGACGCCGAAGTGCAGAAGTGGGGCGAGGAACTGTGCGAGCGGTCACCGACCGCGCTCGCCATCGCCAAGCGCAGCTTCAACATGGACACCGCGCATCAAGCTGGCATCGCCGGCATGGGGATGTACGCGCTGAAGCTCTATTACGACACAGAGGAATCGCGTGAAGGCGTCAAGGCGCTGCAGGAGAAGCGTAAGCCCGAATTCCGCAAGTACATCAAATAACCGCTCTCCCGCCGACGAACGGCGCCGGCAACGCCGGCGCTCGAATTCTCAAGGAGGGCGAGGCATGAATCCATATTTGAACGAAGACCTCGTGGCGCTGGCCGCGCAGGCCCGGCGGTTCGCGGCTGACCGGATCGCACCGGGATTTCAGGAGCGCGACCGCACGCGGGTGCTCGACCGCGGCTTGATGAAGGCGATGGGCGAGATGGGCTTCATCGCGCCAGAGCTGCCGGAAGCTTGCGGCGGGCTCGGCATGGGCAGCCTCGCGGCCGGCGTGATCCACGAGGAGATCGCGCGCGCCGACCTCAGCATGTCCTACGTCAATCTGCTGGCCTCGCTGAACGGTCAGATCCTGTCGCAGCACGGCCAGCGCGAGATCGTGCAGCCGTGGCTGACGAAGCTGATCGCCGGCGACGCGCTGTTCGCGATCGCGCTGACCGAACCGCGCGGCGGCTCGGATGCGGCGAACCTGCGGCTGCGGATCGAGCGCGACGGCGACGACTACATCGTCAATGGCGAGAAGACCTCGATTTCCGCGGCCGAGCAGGCCGACGTCGCGGTGGTGTTCGGCCGCACCGGCTCGATCGAGTCCGGCGCTCACGGCGTCACCGCGCTGCTGATCCCGATGGACCTACCCGGCATCACCCGCAGCCGGTTCGACTGCCACGGCCAGCGCGCGATCGGCCGTGGTTCGCTGTTCTTCGAGAACGTGCGCGTCCCGGCCGCGCATCGGCTTGGCGACGAGAACAAAGGCTTCGTTCAGGTGATGCAGGGCTTCGACTTCTCGCGCGCACTGATCGGCCTGCAAGTGCTCGCCGTCGCCCGCGTCGCGCTCGAGGAGACCTGGGCGCATGTCGCCGAGCGGCAGGCATTCGGCAAACCGCTGTCGGCGTTTCAGGGCGTGTCGCATCCACTCGCCGATCTCGACACCCAGGTCGAGGCCGCGCGACTGCTCTGCCTGCAGGCGCTGTGGCTGAAGGACCACGGCGCCCCGCACAGTGCCGAGGCCGCAATGTGCAAATGGTGGGCGCCGAAACTCGCCTACGACGTGATCCATCAATGTCTGCTGATGCACGGCCACGGCGGCTATGACCGCGGCCCGATGGAGCAGCGGCTGCGCGACGTGCTCGGCTTCCAGATCGGCGACGGCACCGCGCAGATCATGAAGACGATCATCGCGCGCCACCGAGCCGGCCGCGCCGCAGTGCCGGCCTGAGCGGAGGCGCTGCCGAGACATTCTGCATCCATAACTAATAACTATTCCGGGGGAAACATGGAGTTCGACGCCGTTCTGCTGCCGCCACGCCGCGCCGCGAGCATCGCCGCCGGCCTGTGGCACGACCGCACCATCAACGACGATCTCGACGCCTGCGTGGCGCATTGCCCCGACAAGATCGCACTGACCGCGGTCCGGCTCGACGGCGGCGCGGTGCGCCGCTTCAGCTACCGCGAGCTCGCGACGCTGGCCGATCGCGTCGCGGTCGGGCTCAGCCGGCTCGGTGTCGGCCGCGGCGACGTCGTCGCGATGCAACTGCCGAACTGGTGGCAGTTCACCGCTCTGTATCTCGCCTGCTCGCGGATCGGCGCGGTGCTCAACCCGCTGATGCCGATCTTCCGCGAGCGCGAACTGTCGTTCATGCTGAAGCACGGCGAAGCCAAGGTGCTGGTGGTGCCGAAGAGCTTCCGTGGCTTCGATCATGAAGCCATGGCGCGCAGCCTGCAGCCCGACCTGCCGGCGCTGCGTAGGATCGTGGTGGTCGATGGTGGCGGCGTAGACGATTTCGACACGTTGCTGACGACGCCGGAGTGGGAAAAGCAGCCGGACGCCGCCACGATCCTGAGCCGCAGCCGGCCCTCCCCGGACGACATCACGCAACTGATTTACACCTCCGGCACCACCGGCGAGCCGAAAGGCGTGATGCACAGCGCCAACACGCTGATGGCCAATATCGTGCCCTACGCGCAGCGGCTCGCGCTTGGCGAGTCCGACGTGATCCTGATGGCGTCGCCAATGGCACACCAGACCGGCTTCATGTACGGGCTGATGATGCCGATCATGCTGCGCGCCAGCGCGGTACTGCAGGACATCTGGGATCCGGCCAAGGCCGCCGAGCTGATCCGCGCCGAGCGCGTCACCTTCACCATGGCGTCGACGCCGTTCCTCACCGATCTGACGCGCGTGGTGAAGGAGAGCGGCGAGCCGGTGCCCAGCCTGAAGACTTTCCTCTGCGCCGGCGCGCCAATTCCCGGGCCGCTGGTCGAACAGGCTCAGGCGGGTCTCGGCGCCAAGATCGTCTCGGCTTGGGGCATGACCGAAAACGGCGCGGTGACGCTGATCAAGCTCGACGACGATGACAAGCTCGCCTCGACCACCGATGGCTGCCCGCTGCCCGGCGTCGAGGTCAAAGTGATCGACGGCGAGGGCAAGGCGCTGCCGCCGAACCAGATCGGCCGGCTGGTGGTGCGGTCGTGCTCGAATTTCGGCGGCTATCTGAAGCGGCCGCATTGGAACGGCACCGATGCCGATGGCTGGTTCGATACCGGCGACCTCGCTTACATGACTGCCGACGGCTACATCCGGATCAGCGGCCGCAGCAAGGATGTGATCATCCGCGGCGGCGAGAACATCCCGGTCGTCGAGATCGAGGCCCTGCTCTACAAGCACCCCGCCGTCGCCCAGGTCGCGATCGTCGCCTATCCGGACGACCGGCTCGGCGAACGCGCCTGCGCCGTGGTGGTGCCGAAGACCGGCGCGAGCATCGACTTCGCCGCGATGGTCGAGTTCCTCAAGGCGCAAAAGCTGGCGCTGCAATACATCCCCGAGCGCCTCGTAGTTCGCGACGCGATGCCGGCAACGCCATCCGGCAAGATCCAGAAATTCCGGCTGCGCGAGATGCTGCAGCAGGACGATCTTTAAACCGCACACCGATCACGGAGCACGACCTTGTCGTCCAATCCCATCCTTAGCGAAACCCAAGGCCGGGTCGGCATCATCACGCTGAACCGGCCGGAGGTCCTCAACGCTCTGAACGATGCGCTAATGGATGCGCTTGGCGCCGCGCTGCTGGCGTTCGACGCCGACGACGGCATCGGCGCGATCGTGATCGCCGGAAATGCCCGCGCGTTCGCGGCAGGCGCCGACATCGCCTCGATGGCCACGTGGAGCTATAGCGACGTCTATGGCTCGAATTTCATCACCCGCAATTGGGAGACGATCCGCCAAGTGCGAAAGCCGGTGCTGGCCGCGGTGGCCGGCCTCGCCTATGGCGGCGGCTGCGAGTTGGCGCTTGCCTGCGACATCGTGATCGCCGGCCGCAGTGCCAAATTCGCGCTGCCGGAAATCAAGCTCGGCCTGCTGCCCGGCGCCGGCGGCACGCAACGGCTGCCGCGCGCGATCGGCAAGGCAAAGGCCATGGACATGTGCCTGTCGGCGCGACCACTCAACGCCGAAGAGGCCGATCGCTACGGCCTGGTATCGCGCGTGGTCGATGACGACAGACTGCGCGACGAGACCGTGGCGCTGGCCACCACGATCGCGGCGTTCTCCGCCCCAGCCCTGATGGCGCTGAAGGAAAGCCTCAACCGCGCATTCGAGAGCACGCTCGCCGAAGGCATCCTTTTCGAGCGTCGCGAGCTGCACGCCCGCTTCGCCAGTGCCGACGCCCGCGAGGGCATTCGGGCCTTCCTGGAGAAGCGCGCACCACAGTTCACCCACCGCTAGGCGGTGCGGCGCCGCCTCGTCATTTCAGATAGCTGGCGAGATTCAGACTGAAGATCTTGCCGATCGCCGAATATGACGCGGTGAGTTGCGACTGGTAGGTCGACAGTTCGGCGGTGACCGCAGCGACGTCAACGCTGGTCAGGTCACTCGCCAGCGTCGAGGCGAAGCTCTTGTAATCGCTCTGTCGCGCACTGGCGTTCTCGATCGCGGACGCCGCGTTTCCGAGTCTTTCCTGCACCGAGGCAGTCGCGTCGAGCGCGGAGCTCGCCAGATCGAGCGCCGTCGCGATCTGGCTGGAGGACAACGACGAACTGTTGGCCACATAGCGCAGCACGCGCATCACCTGCTCGAACGCGGAGTTGTCGGCGTTGACACCGTAGGCCACCGATTGGTCGGCGCTGACGCGGACGGACGTGGTCGCGTCGTCGCCGACGTAATAGCTGGTGTCGGCAGTGGTGGTGCTGCCGGCGCTCGAGGCAAAGCTGCTGAGATCGACCGGCGGCGTCGATGTCTTACTGCCGGCAAACACGTACTGGCCGTCGTACTGCGTATTCAGCAGCGATCCCACCTGCTGCAGCATCTGCTGCGCCGAGCTGATCGCCGAGGTCGCTTCGGTGGTGCTTCCAGTCGACGCCGCACTGAGCTGCGAGCGGAGCTGGGTCACGATGTCGGCGATCGAGCCGGCCGCCGAATACATCACCTGGACCTTGCCGCCGGCCAGCGTCGCCGCATCGATGTAGGATTGCGCGCGGGTGACCCCGACCTGCAGATTGACGACGTGCTGGGCGTCGGCGCCGTAGCCGGCGAAACTCTCGGACTTCACGCCCGAGGCTTCCTGGATCTGCAGCTCCGCCATCCGCGATTGCACCCGCAGCGCGTCTGCGATCATCTGTCCGGACTGCGCGAAGGTCGCGACCCGCATCACCGTCATGTGCCGGCTCCTGCGTCAGGTCGAGCTCACGGCGCTGACCAGCGCGGTGAACATCGCATTGATCGCCTGGATCAGTTGTGAGGCGGCAGTGTATTTATTCTGCAATTCGCTGAGCCGAGCGGACTCTTCGTCGAGATTGACGCCGGACTGCGACGACAGTGAATTGGCGTAGGTCGATTGCGCAGCCTCCTTGGCGCTGTAGGTCGAGGACGCCTGCGACGCTTTCCCCGCGACGCTGGAAACGATGGTGGAGGCGAAATCGGCAAACGAACCGGTGACGGCCGCCAGCCCACCCACTGCTTTGAAGCTGGTCGAACCGGTCAGCGCGTCGTACAGCGCATTGGCAGCGCTGGCGCCATCGGACGACAGCACCGAACTTCCGGTGGTGAGCGTTGCGGACGACGACAGCGTCGCCAGCGACAGCGACGTTTTGCCGGACAGGATATCGCTGCGGACCGCGATGTCCGACGCCCCGGTGGCGGTGACGAGATCGTTGAGGCCGAAATAGTCGGAGAAGCTTTCACCGGCGCTGCCGACCGAACTGGTGAGCCCCGCAATCGAAACGCCTGTGTTGGACGCAGTCGTGGCGATCTTCAGGTGCCCGCTGGAGTCGATTGAGGCCGACAGCCCGGAAACGCCGTTAATGGCGCTCACCAGATCACCCACACTCGAATAGGACGACAAATCGAGATCGCTGTAGGAGATCAACTTGCCACTGGAATCGGTGATCGCGAGACGCACCGAGCCCGTCGCCGACAGCGCGTCAGAACTGCTCACTGTGGCAGTACCAGTCAGGCTCGCAGGCGGCGGCAGCGTGGTCTGGCCGTTGGACACCGCATTGAGGCTCGTCGCGAGCTTCTGCGCCAGTTCGTCGAGTTGCGATTGGGCGGCCGGCAGCGTCTGGTCGCGCAGCGTCACCAGCGCACCGATTTTGCCCGACGTGATCTGCGACGTGACATCGACGCCATTGAGCATGATGCCGCTGAAGCCGCCGCTACTGTAGCTGGTCGCAGCGCGGACGCTCGCCGTCGTGGTGTAGCTCAAGGGATGCGCCGTGCTGTCGACCAGCGCCTGACCGGTTGCCGTATAGACCTGCAGATCGCCGTTCGACGCCGTGTAATAGCTGACATTCATCTGAGACGACAGATCCTGCAGCGCGGTGTTGCGCTTGTCTTCGAGATCCGCCGTCGACTGGCCCGCCGCGGCCGCCTGTTTAATCGCCGCATTCAGATCGGCGATCTTCTGCACATCGTCGTTCACCGAGCCGACTGCCGAAGCGATATCCTGGTCGGCGTCGGACCGCAGTTTCTGGATGCCGCTGGAGGCCTCGCGCAATTGCGACGCCACGCTGTCGAGCGCATCGACCACATTGGACTGTAGCGCCGAGCTGGTCGGCGTACTCGCGAGCGACGACAACGCCGATTCCAGCGATGCCAGCGTATTGGCGAGCGAGGTTCCGGTCGAGGTGCTGGCCGCGCTGGTGGAAGAACCGTAGAGCTGCTGCAGCGAGGTCAGGTAGCTGTTGGTGGTGTCGGCCGCGCCCAGATCCGAATTCGCCGCGATCAGCGATTTCAGCAGCAGCTTGTCGACCGAGCTGGTGATGCCGGTGAGGGTGACGCCGGTGCCGACCCCGCCGGTGACGCTGCTGGCCTGACCGGCGGTCTTCTTGGTGTAGCCCGTCGTGTCGGCATTCGAGATGTTCGCCGAGGTCACTGAGATCTGGACCTGCGTCGCCGCGAGGCCGCTGAACGCGATGCTGCGGGCGATATTGAGCGACACGGGAGCCTCCCTAGGCTTGGATCAGGCGCGAAGGCTGGTCCCGCACGACACTGCCCGGGCGGTGCGCGTCCCGGCGGCCCCATACGGCGCATTGCCGGCCAGTTGCTCGCGGATCGCCTGCATCACCGCCTCGATCCGGCGATTACTGGCTTCGATCGCAGCGCGCAGCCGCATCAGGTTTTCATCCATCGCGCCACGGAGCTGAAGAATCCGGTCGAGCAGCCTGTCGCGCAGCTGGCGGTTCTGCACCTGGATCGCGCCATTGCCGCCAGTGCATTCACCCACCCAGCGCTCGAACAGCTCGGCGAGCCGTGCCTTCTCGTCGACCTGCTTCAGCCGCGACGCGGGCAAGCCCTTGGCGAGTTCGACATTCTCGTCGTCGATCACCAGGATCAGATCATCGATCAGCGCGATCATCGCCAGCGCGCGCTCGTCGCTCACCGGCGAAACCGTGGGGGTGCCAATCTGTGCCATCTTCATCATTCCCGTTGTTCGAATTCAGTGACGCCGCACGGGTGCGCCTGCCCCGCGCGCGTAGGCCGTGATCGCCGTGGTTCGCGTCGTCGCGCGGGCCATCTCGCTGCCGACCCGCTCGCGGCCTCGGACGAGTTCGCGCTTGATCTTCTCGATTTCGTCCAGCAGCGCGACCAGTTGGCCGCGATCGCCGCGGTCCACTGCCTGCGACAGCAGCTTGAGCCGTGCCAGCCGGCTGAGCAGCAGTTCGAGATGCGTCTCATCGCTGACGGCAGTGACCATGGCGGCTACCTCATCGCCGAGATCAGGGTGTCGAACATCTTGTTCACCGTCGTGATCACCTGCGACGCCGCCGAATAGGCTTGCTGGGCCGAGATCATGCTGGCGAACTGGCTCGAGGTTTCGGTGGTGCTGGATTCCAGTTCGCTACCGTAGATTTTGCCGGCCCCGTTGCTGCCGGAGGTCTGCACCGATGCATCGCCAGACGCCGCGGTCGCCGAGTAGATGCCGTAGCTGTTCACCGAGAGGCCGTCGGGATCCTTGAAGGTCGCGACTGCGATCTTGTAGATCGCGATGGTCTGTCCGTTCGAATAGGTTGCATTGACCGTGCCGTCATCGCCGACTGCGATGCTGCTCAGTTTGCCGTAAGGCAGACCGTCGGAGGAAATGCTGGTGACGTTGATGGTCGGCGTCGCTTCACCCGATGCATATTGGGTGAGGCCGTTGGTCTTACCGACCGTTCCCAGATCGAGCGAGATCGTGCTGTCTGCGGCACCGTTGGTCCAGCCGGACACCGAGATCGTCGGCGGACTGGGGCTGGTGGACGCGAGCGAGCCATCGCTGTTGAACGTGAGCGACACCGACCCGGAGGTGGTACCGGTGGTGGTGCTGGTGCTCGACGACAGCGTCGGATTGGCGAAGCTTGCCGCCCAGGCATTCGACGCCGTCTTGGTCCAAGTCACCTGGATCGAGTTGGCGGTGCCGAGCGAGTCGTACACCGTCATCGAGCTCGAATAAGTCGCGCCCGTCTCCGCATCCGCCGGCAGATTGGCCGCGAAGGTGGTCTTGGTGGTGGCGCTGCCGCTGGTCGCGGCCACGTTGGTGTTGATCGGCGACAGCGTCGCCGACGATGCCTCGCCGACGATCTTGCCGTCGGCATCGGTGCGCCAGCCTTCTAGGTAGTAGCCGCTATTGACCAGATAGCCGGCGTTGTCGATCGAGAACGCGCCGTTTCGGGTATAAGACGTTGTGCCGCCCGAGGTCTGGTCCGACACGACGAAAAAGCCGGAGCCCTGGATGGCAACATCGGTCGCGTTGCTGGTCGCAGCCAGAAGACCCTGCTGGCTGATGTTGGCGCGCCCCGCCACGGTGACGCCGCCGGATGCGTAGGACGTCGCGCTGCTCGACGCCGTCACCAGCTGGCTGAACATCGCCGAGGTGGTTTTGTAACCGGTGGTGTCGGAGTTGGCGATGTTGTCGGAGATCATCGATAGCGATTGGCTTTGCGCGTTGAGCGCAGATATCGCCGAGGAAAGTGCGCCAGTGAGACTCATGATACTACTCCGGCCGCACTCAGGACGAAACGCCGATGATGTTGCTGGCGCTGACCGACACGCCGTTGACGAGCAGGGCCGGCGTGCTCGACGAGGTGTCGATGCCGGTCACGGTGCCGCTGACGGTGGAATATTTGTAGACGGAGTTGCCGGCGGAATCGGTCGCGGTGACCGAGATGGTGTATTGGCCGCCATCGGCGAGCTGGGTACCGCTCGAATTCTTGCCGTCCCAAGTAAAGCTGTTGGAGCCGGCATTGCCGGAGCCGGTGCCGCTCCACACCGTGTTGCCGGATGAGTCCTTGATGCTGATCGACACATCGGAGGCCGCTGACGACAGCGTGTAGCCGAAGGTCGCCGAGCCGCCCGTCAGCGTCGCCGTATCCGTCTTCGCCTCGACGGTGTGGCCGATGTAGTTGACGGAATTCAGCGTCACCAGGCTGGAGAACGAATTCGCCAGCGACGTCATGCTGGAGTTGATCTCCTGCTGCTGGCTGAAATTGGCATAGGAGGTGAGCTGATTGATGAAATCGGTCGTGCTGGTCGCGTTCAGCGGATCTTGGTTCTGCAGTTCGCTGACCAGCAGGCTGAGAAAATCGCTCGAGCTCAGCGACGAAGACGCCGAACTGGTCGAACTCGTCGTGCTGGTCGTGGTGGCGGCCGTTGATACGGCGCTGGAAATCGTGGTCATGGCGCAGCCATCCTGTCTTCGCCGGATGCGGCGGAGGACTCGGGTCGTGTGGTGATCGTCGTGGTGGTGATCGCGAGGTGGTCTGCTGATCAAACGGGCGAGGCGGTCAAATCAGGCGCGCGTTCGCGGCGGCAGAACGATTTGATTGCTCGGCAGAATTTGCCTGTAGCAGGACGTGACGGAACAACGCCGGCACGCTCAGAATGCGTACCAGGCGGCAGATGACGATACGCGCCGCTGACGAAGCGGCGCAGCATCTGGATCAATTTAAAGACGATGGATGAATTGGAGCGCCGGATTCATCGCAGCGCTGACTGATCCGGAGGCTCATTGGAATGGTCGCGCCAGAATCATTTGGCGCACCAGCAGAGCGTCCTTAGCCGTGGGGAGTCGCGGGCTCGGAAGGAGCGCGATCGTCGGCAGGCTCGGTCTTGGCGGTTGTCTTGGCCGTTTCGGCGCGCATCGCGGCCGCAACGATCCGGTCGGCGAGTCCCGCCGGGGCCCGAACCGGCGGCGCGGACAGTGCCTCTCGGACGGCACGCGCCTGGGCCAGCAGAGCGCGCGCGGCGGCGGACTCCTGCAGCAACCTCTCAGCGGCGAGACGCCGATCATCGGGCCAGCGGGATGGATCTTCCCCCAGCCGATCGATCAGGTCTTCGAGTTCCGCAACGTCCATGCTGTGCTCGCCGAGGGCTACCACCTCCCTCTTAAAGCAATTACGTGCCGCCGGAAATCCGTTTTCGGTGGAGGCGATTACGGGGATCATCGCCATCAACGCCGCGTCGTCACCGCGACATACTCCCAAGCCTCACGCAACTCGGCGATGCTCGCGATGATCCGCCGCAGGTTGGCGGCGGCATGCGGCCTGCCATAGGACCGCAGCGCCGCCAGCACCAGCGCATTGTACGTCCCGTACAGCCGCTCGGCGACGGCGCCTCCACGGCTGCAATCCAGATGATGGCTCAGGCCGCGGAGAATTGCGGTCGCCCGCACCAGGCAATCGTGGCCATGCTCAAATCGGCGCGCCTCCTGCGCCTCGATCGCCTGATGCAGCAGCGTCATGGCGCCGCCGTGCAACATCACCACGGCCTTCAGCGGAGGAACGGTTACGGCGGTGCCGCGATAGGCCTGATTGGCGCGGTGCGCCATTGCATTCTGGGTCATCAATTACTCGAACTGGCGTTAAGCAGGGCCTTGAGATAGGTCATCGTGTTGTCGGCGCTCGCGATCGCCGCCTGGTATTTGGCGTATTGGGTCTGCAGCTGCGCCTTGAACGTGGCGGCCGCGGCCGTGATGTCGTCCACCCGCTGCTGGAGCTCGCTGTCGCGGCTCTGCAGATTGGTGATCAGCGTCTGCAGCGAGCCAGTGCTGGCCGAGGCCGTCTTGGCGATCTGGTACATTTGCGTGGCAATGCCCGATGTCGACGTGACGGTGATCGACTGCGAGGTGGTGCCGGTATAGGTGAATGCCATGCCGGCGTAGATGCTGCCGGACGCGCCGATGATCGTGTTGCCGCTGATCGTGAACAGCGAACTGTCGCCACCGACCGAAGCGCTGCTCAGCATTCCGCTGGAATCAACGGTCAGATCCAGCGTGAACGACTGGGGCGACGTTCCGGTGTTGACGACGCTGAGCTGGCTGGACGATGTGGTGGTCTGCGCCGATAGCAGCTTGGTGACGCCGCTGAGATTGGTCGAGAGGATCGTCGACAGTGTGCTCGTATCGAGTTCAAGCTCGTTCTGATCGTTGAACGACAGGCCGAGGTCGCTCATCGACAGCCCGCCCACCGTCGTGTTCAGGGCGGCTTCCAGCCGGGTCGTGATATCGCGCATGGTCCCGTCGCCGAATAGCACGGCGCTGTCCGATGCCGTGCCGTCGGAGTTGGTCGCCTGCTGCGCGATCACCTCGTCCCGATAGGTATTGTAATTGGTGACGAAGGTGGTCAGCGCCGATTGGATCTGGCTGGTGTCGGTGCCGATGCTGATGTTGATGGCCGAGCCGGTCGGCGTCGCCTGCAGCAAATTGAAAGTGACCCCTGCGAGCACGTCGGTAATGTCGTTGGTGTCTCGCGTCATCGAGATGCCGTCGAGCGAGAACTTCGCCGCCTGAGCGGTTTGCAGCACGTTCGCAAACGCACCGGAGCTGTCGGTGAAGCCGAACGAATTCAGAATGTCGGTCCCGGAACTGCTGGAATAGGTGATATCGGCCGCATCCTTGGTGCCGGTCAGCACCATTTCGTAGGCACCGGAGGACACCTGGACGATCGAGGCCTCGACGTTTGTTGTCGAGGTCTGCGCGTTGACCGCATCGACGATATCCTGCAGCGACATCGTGCTGGTGACGGTGATGTCTGCGGTGGATCCGCCCGCGAGCCCGAGCGAAAACACGCCCGAATAGCCGAGATCGTCGGTTTGACTGGACTGCGTCGTGCCCATCACCTTGTGGGCGGTGGCGATCTGGCTGATCGTCAGCGTATGGTCGCCGGTAGCGGCACCGTTACTGACGCTCATCGACAGCGCCGAGGAGGCGCTGACATCGCCGGTCGACGACAGCGTTGCGGCACGCGTGGCGAACACGTTGGTGGCTAGCGAATTGACCACCGCAGTCGCCAGCGAGGACAATCCCGACGACAGCTTGCTGAGATCGGTCTGCAGCGTCTGATAGGCCGAGATCTTCGCCTCGTTGGCGGTGATCTTGGTCGAGATCGAAGTGGCCGCGGCAAGCTTGGCGTTCACCGCCGATGCGATCAGCGAATCCCAATCGACGCTGGTGGTGGTCGAGCTGCCCGAGGTCGTCACCGAGGCGCCAGATGACGACGTCAACGAACTCGTGCTGCTGGTCGTGGCGGTGCTCGACGTCGTGCTGCTGACCGAGGTCATGACCAAAGTCCGATCACAGGAGGAGGCCGGGCCGGCCGGTGCCGGCCCGGATCAGACGTCATCAGCCGAGCAGCTTCAGTAGATATTGCGGCATCTGGTTCGCCGCGGCTTCGGCCGACACTGCCGCCTGAGTCTTCACTTCGGCGGACGACAGTTTCGCCTGCTCGGCCGCGATATCGACGTCCTTGATGGCGGAATTCGCCGACTGCAGATTTTGCGTCTGGGTCGAGATCGAATCGGCGCTGAAATTGAACCGCGACTCCTGCGCGCCGATGCTGGCGCGGGCCGACGATACGGTGTTGATCGCGGTATCGAGCGCGCTCAGCGCCGTGGTGGCGCCGGACAGGCTGCTAACGTCCAGCGTCGACACACCCAGCGTCGAAGCCTTCAGGTTCGACAGCGTAATGGTGATCGAATCGCTGCTCTGCGTGCCGACCAGCACGGCGACGCCGGAGGCGAACACGCTAGTGCCGTCGAGCAGGCTCTGGCTCGAATAGCGGGTGCCGCTCGCGATCGAATCGATCTGGCTCGAGAGCTGAGAGAATTCCGAATTGATGTAAGCACGGCTAGAGTCGGTGGTGGTGCCTGAGGCCGATTCCGAAGCCAGCGACTTCATCCGGGCGAGGATGTCGCTGATGTTCGACGCACCGCCGTCGGCGGTCTGCAGGATCGCCACCGCCTGCGAGGCGTTGGTCGCCGCCTGCTGCAGCGTGGTGACGTCGGACGAGATCCGCGTCGAGATCGCAAGGCCGGCAGCGTCGTCGGACGCCGAGGTGATGCGCGAGCCGCTCGCCAGTTTCGACAGCGAGCTGGTCTCCTGGGCGGAGTTGATGTTGAGGTAGCGGACCGCGGAGTTGGCCGCCGTGTTGGTCGAGATCGCGGGCATATCAAGGCTCCTGTGCTGAACGGCATAACCCGCCGCATCGCGGCGATGACACCTGACGACGCGGGATCGTCCCCGTCTGATTGCTCAAACGGAGGGACCGGCCGCGATCAGGCGACCAGCGCGGACGCAGCGAAAGTTATGGTCAAAAATCGGTAAACGCCGCCCGCAGCTCGGACTCGTCGCCGCTGAGCCGCGCGCGCAAATGCTGACGCCCGCGCTTGAGCAGCGACTCCACCGCGGCGATGGTGGTGTCCATCACCTCGGCGATCTCGGCGTTACTCATGTTCTCGTGGTACGAGAGAATCACGGCGATCCGCTGCTGCTCGGGCAGCCGCTGCATCGCGGCTTCGAGCAGATTGCTGAGCTCGTTGCGCTCGATCACGCGAACCGCATCCGGCTGAGTATCCGCCACTTCGGGGACCGCTTCGACGTTTTCGGTCCGCGGCTTGCGGCGCAGGTCGATGCAGCGATTGCTGACGACGCGATACAGCCAGGTCGAGAACTTGGCGCGGCCGTGCTGCCAGCGCCCGCGATGCGTCCATACCTTCAGCATGGTGTCCTGCACCACGTCCTCGGCATCGGCCGCGTTGCCGAGAATCCGGAGCGCGATCGAATAGGCGCGGTCGATGTGCCGCTCGACCAGCATCCTGAAGGCGGCTTCGTCGTCGGTCGCAAGCCGGTCGAGCAGATCGGCATCCTCGTCGAACACCATCTCGGCACTGACCGGCGGACTATCGAGCACGATCTCGACCGGCTGCATGTCCGACGCTTCGTTATCAGCCGGGACAGTCGCGGCGACTATGACTTCGGCGGGGGCCAAAACATCGAGCGCGCCATTCATCTCGCATCCTCCAACTCGCAGCCCCGGCAAAACTCCGCCAACGCGGGCTTATCGAGTTGAACGCGCCATCGCCCCCGATCAGGCGCTAGATTTTGCAATTTTTTCAGATACTTAGATGGAATAATTTGCCCACCGCCGGGCAAAATTTGCCGCCCTGGTCGGGACCACGAGCCGCAAACAGCCGCTCCGCGCAATCCGGAACGGGGCGCGCGCGACCAAAACGGCATCGAGACAGCAGTGCTGATGGTAGAAGAGCGGAGCGCAGAAAGTCGAAGCCGCTGCTGAGCGACCTTGGGGCGATCAATTCGCCGAAGAACTGTCGACAAAGGCGGCATCTCCGCCCGCAGAAATTTCCAACTCATCGATCCGACGATCACACATGTTCGAATCTGTCAGTTCTCGGTGAAAGCAATCAACTGATCGCACGACGACTTTCTGTATCGACGCGCCTGATTTGTACCATGCGTCCGTTGAACAAAGGCAAACAATTGAGTTTCGCCTTATGTCTTTTGTTTCTGTCGATCACACACCACGCGCTGAGAATCGTTTTGCCTGGTCGTTCGATGTTTTCGATACATTTCTGATCCGCGCCTGCACCACGCCGACCGGTGTGTTCGAGCGGACTTATCAGCTGTCGCGTGTTTCGGATCTGTGTCCGAACATGTCTGAACATTTCGTCCAGCATCGTATCCTGGCCGAGTCGCGCGTCCGCGAGGCCGCGCGTTCGCGCGGACAGGCGACAGAAATCAGCATCGACCAGATCTACGCGCGCTTTACCTTCCGGCTATTCGGGCTGAAGCGCGAGGATCTCGACCACCTGATCGAAGCCGAATTCAGCGCCGAACTCGAACTGTGCCGAATCAATCCGGACATGCTCGAGCAATATCGCGCGCGGCGCCGCACCGGGAATCGCGTCGGGTTTATCTCCGACACCTATTGGAATACGGAGCGGCTGGGCCGGCTGCTGCGCGCCTGCAGTCCGGGGCTGACGTGGGATTTTCTGTACGCGTCTTGCGACCATGGTAGCGGCAAGGAAGAAGACCTATTCGCGACCTATCTGCGCCAACAAGGTATCGACGCAAGCTCCGCATGCCATGTCGGCGACAATGAACACGCCGACGTCCGCGGCGCGAAGCGGCACGGCATCCGATCACGGCACTATCCACAAGCCGGGCCGCGGCTCGCAACGCGGCTGCTGCGCGAAGATGCGCTGCAGCAGCTGATGTTCAAAGGGCAGCCCGCGAGGCTCGACCACGGCGCACGCACGCTGCGGCGGATGGTAGCGGCGCGCAGTGCCGAGAAATCTGTGGCACATCATCTCGGCGCCACGGTGGTCGGACCGGTATTGACGGCATTCGACGAATTCGTGGCGACGCGCAGCGCCGACCTTACAGGCGACGGCCGCCGTGTTGCGATCGGGTTTCTCGGCCGCGACGGCTTCCTGTCGCACCGCCTGTGGCAACAGACCCGCGGCGCGCCCGCCGCCTATCTGGAGATCAATCGCCGCGTCAGCCTGATTGCCTCGGCCGATACGATCGGGCCGATCTGCGAATTGATCCGCAAGATCCCAAGAATCGACGCAGCGAAGCTGCAGGACATGCCCAAGATCCTTCCGCCGGCCCTGGCGG
>NZ_QTKI01000698.1:0-1323 GCF_010820945.1 Rhodopseudomonas sp. BR0C11 | reverse complement strand
AAGAGACAGGTCGAGAAACAGATCGATGGCGCCGAGAGGCCGATGAACGGTTTCGAGGCGCTGACGCTGGCGCCGATCGACCGCCGCCTGATCGACGTGGCGATGCTCAGCACCGAGGAACGATCCTGGCTCGACGCCTACCACGCCCGCGTCCGCGAAACCGTCCGCCCCCACCTCGACGGCCCCACCCAACTCTGGCTCGACGCCGCGACGGCGCCGCTGGGGGCCTGAACACTTGAAGCGATGAGTGCCGCCCTCTCCCCGAGTCATTCCGGGGCGCGAGCGCCAGCTCGCGAACCCGGAATCTGAAGCGGGCACGGCCTGGAGCTGCGTCGCGCACACTAACCTCGAGATTCCGGGTTCGCCGCTGCGCGGCGCCCCGGAATGACAAGCGAGAGTCTCTGCGCACGCGCCCCGGAATGACAGGTTGAGAGTCTGCGCGCGAATGACACCGGTCCGAGGCCTGTGCGGCCCCACGACCAGCAGCCCCTCGCCCGCCTTCCGCATAGCCTTATGCCGAAAAACCGCCTGTTAGCATTACCCTGGCAGGCTACAGTCGAACCACCAGCTCACATCCTTCGCCCTGGCAGGCCCGTCGGGAACCGATCTCGCATGCACGGAATCGTCGGCAGATACGCAACGATCGACGCCAGCCGGCGCGACCTGCCGCCGTCGAAGCTGCTGCTCCTTCTGCTGGTGCTGATGAACGGCGCGGCGCCGATCGCGCTGTACATCTTCGTGCCGGCGCTGCCGGTGCTGGCGAGCGATTTTTCCAGCGACATCTCGGTCGCGCAGATGACCGTGTCGCTCTACATGGTCGGGCTGGCCTGCTCGCAGCTGATCATGGGGCCGCTGTCCGATCGCTTCGGCCGCCGCCCGGTGCTGCTCGGCGGGCTGGCGCTGATGGTCGCGGCCAGCATCGGCTGCATCTTCGCGCAGACGCTGCCGCAACTGATCGGCTTGCGCTTCCTGCAGGCGCTCGGCGGCGCCTCCGGCATGGTGATCAGCCGCGCCATCATCCGCGATCTCTACAGCCGCGACCGCGTCGGCGGCATGCTCAGCCTCGTGATCGCCGTGATGATGATCGCGCAGATGCTGAGCCCGCTCGCCGGGGGCGTGATCGAAACCGCGCTCGGCTGGCGCGCGATCTTCTACGCCGTCACCGCCGGGGCGATCGTCGTCGCCGCCGCGATCACGCTGGCGCTGCCGGAAACCAGCCGCAGCAGCACGCCCACCGCGCAGCGCGGCGGCTTCCGCACCGACCTTCGCAGCCTGTTCGGCAGCCGCGCCTTCATCGGCTACGTGCTGTGCCAGGTGCTGGCG
>NZ_QTKI01000697.1:0-1330 GCF_010820945.1 Rhodopseudomonas sp. BR0C11 | reverse complement strand
GTCCGCTCAGTGCTCGCGTCGCCCTCACCCCGACCCTCTCCCGCAAGCGGGAGAGGGAGCAGGCTGCCTGGGGGGTTAAGTAATACACTTCGAGTGGACGCAGGGTGGTCGTCCGCTGTCCTTTGCCAAGCCAAGTCCGCTCCACAATCTACGGCTCTCTCGCCAAGCCACAGTCCTGGCCTCACGCACGGCGCGCTCCCTCTCCCGCTTGCGGGAGAGGGGTGGGGTAAGGGCACGCGGGCATTGAGGTCGTGTTGGACTAACCGGCCTTCCGGGCTTTAGGCCCCGCCGCGCTCCGCGCCGGCTTCTTTGCCTTCGCCGGTTCTTCCTTCGCCTTGCCGGTGCCGCTCCCTGCGATCGGCAGCAGCATCTCCTTCTGACCGGGCGCGGTCTTGCGCTTCTTGGCGCGGGCAGGTTTGGCGGGGGCGGACTTCTCCGCGGTTTCGGATGAGGCTGGCTTCTTGGCCGCCGGCGCCGATTTCGCGTCGCCGAGGCTCCTGCGCAGCGCGTCCATCAGGTCGACGACGTTGTCGCCGCGCGGGCGGGCCTGCGGCTTGATCGGCTGCCCGGCCATCTTGCTGTTGATCAGTTCGGTGAGGGCGCTCTCGTAGTGATCCTCGAACAGATCGGGCTGGAAGTGGCCCGACTTCTGCTCGACGATGTGCTTGGCGAGATCGAGCATATCCTTGGTGATCTTCACGTCCTGGATGTCGTCGAAGTAATCGCCGGCCTCGCGCACCTCGTAAGGGTAGCGCAGCAGCATTCCGACCAGGCCTTTGTCGCGCGCCTCCAACGCGATGACGTGCTCGCGATTGGTCAGCACCACGCGCGCCAGCGCCACCTTGTCCATGCTGCGGATGGTTTCGCGGATCACCGCATAGGCGTCGTGGCCGACCTTGCCGTCCGGCACCAGGTAATACGGGCGCACCAGATACAGATCATCGATTTCGGACCGCGGCACGAACTGATCGATTTCGATGGTGCGGGTCGACTCCAGCGCGATGTTGTCGAGCTCATCCTTGGTGACCTCGATGTAGCTGTCGGTATCGACCTTGTAGCCCTTCATGATCTCGTCGGACGGCACCTCGTCGCCGGTCTCGGCATCGACCTTCAGGTATTTGATCCGATGCCCGGTGGCCCGGTTGATCTGGTTGAAGCTGATTTTTTCGGAATCCGATGTGGCCGGGTAGAGCGCTACCGGGCAGGTCACCAGAGACAACCTGAGAAAGCCCTTCCAGTTGGCGCGGGGGGCCATGACGCATACTCCACTGCTACTCGAACCGGACTCAAAGCCGGAAGGACTCGGATTCGTTCCCGCGACCGACTATCT
>NZ_QTKI01000696.1:0-1335 GCF_010820945.1 Rhodopseudomonas sp. BR0C11 | reverse complement strand
GTCGTCAACAACGGGACGCTGGAATTCGCGCGTTCCGACGCCCACACGTTCAGCGGCGCTATTTCCGGCACCGGCAATCTGATCAGCTTCGGCGGCAGCGCCGGCAGTGGCGTTTTCACGGTGACCGGAACCAATACTTACACCGGCGGCACCACCGTCTCCAGAGGCACCTTGCAGATCGGCGACGGCGGCACGTCGGGATCGATCCTCGGCGATGTCACCAACAACGCCACGCTCGCCTTCAATCGTTCCGACGCGACCAGCTTCGGCGGCGCGATCTCGGGTGGCGGCAATCTGATCAAGCGTGGCGCCGGCAACCTGTCGCTGACCGGCGTCAGCAGCTACACCGGCGCCACCACGGTCGAGGCCGGCACGCTCAGCGTCAACGGCTCGATCGCCTCGTCATCGCTGACGACGGTGAATTCCGGCGCAGCACTTGGCGGCAACGGCACGGTCGGCACCACGCTGATCAACGGCGGCGCGCTGGCGCCGGGCAATTCGATCGGCACGCTGGATGTCAGCGGCAACCTGACCTTTACGGCGGCATCGAGCTACATGGTCGAGGTGTCGCCGACCAGCGCCGACCGCGTCAACGTTTCGGGCACAGCGACGCTCGGCGGCGCCACCGTGAACGCGTCGTTCGCCAGTGGCGGCTATGTCGAGCGGCAGTACACGATCGTCAATGCGACCGGCGGTGTGGTCGGCACCTTCGGCACGCTGGTCAATACCAATCTGCCGGCCGGCTTCAGATCGAGCCTCGGCTACGACGCCAACAATGCCTACCTCAACCTTGTGCTCGACTATACGTCCGACCCATCGGGCCCGTCGTCGGGAGTCAACGGCGGCCTCACCGGCAACCAGACCCAGGTCGCCAACGCACTCAGCACTTACTTCGCGCGCAACGGCAGCATTCCGATCGTGTTCGGTGCGCTGACGCCGGCCGGGCTCAGCATCGCCTCCGGCGAAACGGCGACCGGCGCGCAGCAGTCGACGTTCAGTGCCATGACCCAGTTCCTGGGCGTGCTGACCGATCCGTCGAGCAACGGCCGCAGCGGGCGGGATGCAGCGTCAGGTCCGATGGCGTACGCTGATCGCCCCGTGCGCGGCTCGGCGTCCGACGCCTACGCGATGATCACCAAGAGCGCTGCGGCGCCGTTCGTGCCGCATTGGAGTGTGTGGGGGGCCGGCTTCGGCGGCGCACAGACCACCGACGGCAATGCTTCGCTCGGCTCCGCCACCGCAACCAGCCGGCTCGCCGGCATTGCGGCCGGCGCCGATTACTGGCTGTCGCCGCAGACTGTCGCGGGTTTTGCGATGGCCGGCGGCGCCACGCCG
>NZ_QTKI01000695.1:0-1341 GCF_010820945.1 Rhodopseudomonas sp. BR0C11 | reverse complement strand
GTTCAATCCGAACCTGAACTCGGCTTGGTTCACCTCGGTGATGCAGGTGATCAACAACATCGCGACGCTGTCGATCATTCTGACAGGTGCCGCGCTGATCCGGGAGCGTGAGCGCGGCACCATTGAGCATCTCCTGGTGATGCCGGTCAGGCCGCTTGACATCATGCTGTCGAAGATCATCGCCAACGGCGCGGTGATTATCATCGCTGCGCTGCTGTCGCTGCAGTTCATGGTAAAAGGCGTGTTGAGTGTGCCGATCATCGGCTCGGTGCCGCTGTTCACCTTCGGCATGGTGCTGTTTATGTTTTCGGTGACGGCGCTCGGTCTGTTGCTGGCGACTTACGCGCGCACGATGCCGCAGTTCGGCCTGCTGGCGATCCCGGTGATCGTCATTCTCTATCTTCTGTCCGGCGCCAGTACGCCGATCGAGACGATGCCGCCTTGGCTGCAGTTCGTCATGCAGTTCACGCCGAACACGCAGTTCGTCTCGTTCTCGCAGGCGGTGCTGTACCGTGGCGCTGGTCTCGATTTGGTCTGGCGACAGCTTCTGGCGTTGCTCGTCATCGGCGTTGTCACGCTCGCGATCTGCCGCATCCGCTTCGCCAAGACCATCTCGTCACAGGACTGACGTCGCCTCAGGCGGACCAACAGTCCTGCTCCTCGCGATACGCCTGCTCGTTGAGGCGATCGGCGATATCGTCGGCGAGCTTTTTGCTCTTGGCTTCGGCGATCGGCTGACCGTCACTGGTCTTCAGCGCGGTCTGATCGGTTTCGATCGGGAAATCCTGCGGCTCGAGTTCCTTGCGTTCGCTCATGGCGGGTTCCTCCCGCCTGTCAACGCACCACGCCCGGAATCGGTTTCTTACGGTTTCTTCCGGGGTGAGCAGTTTTGTCCACATAATGGACGCGATCGCATTCAATTCGCAATAAATTGGACAATGGAGAAATTCTTCCCGATACTTGGAATATGACTGACACCGCGCGCATCCGCCCAACATTCATGCCCACCCCCTCCGCCGAACCCATCCTCGCCGACAGCGCGAGCGATGGGGCGTTTGCGACGACGCTCGCGAAGGGACTTGTGGTGCTTGAGGCGTTCGAGGGCGGTGGTCTGCTCGGCAATATGGAAATCTCGGTCCGCACCGGGATTCCGCGGCCGACGGTGGCCCGGCTGACGCATACGCTCGCCGAGCTCGGTTACCTGAACTACGACGCGCGCATTGCGAAATACGCGGTGGGCGCTCGGGCGCTGCGGATGCTGCATCCCTTGCTTGCCGGTATGCCGTTCCGCCAGCTGGCCCGGCCGCTGATGCAGGATCTCGCCTACAGCGTGCGCGGCAC
>NZ_QTKI01000694.1:0-1356 GCF_010820945.1 Rhodopseudomonas sp. BR0C11 | reverse complement strand
GTATTGACGCTGTCGATGTCGCCGATCTGTTCCGCCAAGGCCTTCATTGCGAAACTCTTAAGTTCATCGACGCGGGGCCTGTCGCCTTAACTTCGTGTTTACCCGCATCGTTAATCATTGCGTCACTGTCTTTGATAGCTGAGCACGCTTGCCCCTCAGAATGAAGGGTGAGTCGCAAGAGTCGGTTGACGCCGACTCTTAAAGTGGAACTTGAAGGGGCCGGCCGACAAAAAGCTGCTTTCCCGCAACACCTTAGTGCGATTCGAGAAAAATTGCACGACAGGACCTTGCGGAGCCGAATCAGTTTTTGTTAACCATTCCTCGTCAGGATCCGAATCAGTTCTTCAAAGGCGTTTCCAGTGCCGCAAGTGTGCGGACGCCTGACGCCCGTAGCGGCGCTTAGAGGGGACTGGCATGCGCGTATTGCTGATTGAAGATGACAGCGCGACTGCGCAGTCGATCGAATTGATGCTCAAATCCGAGAGTTTCAATGTCTACACGACGGATCTCGGTGAAGAAGGCGTCGACCTCGGCAAGCTGTACGACTACGACATCATCCTGCTTGATCTGAACCTGCCGGACATGTCCGGTTATGATGTTCTCAAGCAGCTTCGCGTCTCCAAGATCAAAACCCCGATCCTGATCCTTTCCGGTCTCGCCGGCATCGAGGACAAGGTGAAGGGTCTGGGCGTCGGTGCCGACGACTACATGACCAAGCCGTTCCACAAGGACGAGCTGGTCGCGCGCATCCACGCGATCGTCCGCCGCTCGAAGGGGCACGCCCAGTCGGTGATCCAGACCGGCGATCTCGTCGTCAATCTCGACACCAAGACCGTCGAAGTCGGCGGCCAGCGCGTGCATCTGACCGGCAAGGAATATCAGATGCTGGAGCTGCTCTCCCTGCGGAAGGGCACCACGCTGACCAAGGAAATGTTCCTCAACCACCTCTATGGTGGCATGGACGAGCCGGAACTGAAGATCATCGACGTCTTCATCTGCAAGCTGCGCAAGAAGCTCGCCAACGCTTCCGACGGCCGCAACTTCATCGAGACGGTCTGGGGCCGCGGCTACGTGCTGCGCGAACCGTCCGAGGACGACGTCCGCATCCCGGCCTAACTGGTTCTACCAAGAGCGCCCTCGGGCGCTCTCCTTCCGAGTGGTCCTTGACCCCGCCGCAAATGGCGGGGTTTTTGTTTTGGGGATGCCGCTCTGGTTCGCCTCGCCTCAGTCATCGCGGGGCGCGCCCATCGGCGCGAACCCATGATGTGACGCCGGGAGTGCTTGGCTGCAGCTTGCACAACAATCTCGGGATTCCGGGCTCGCTCGCTGGCGCGAGCGTCCCGGAATGACGAAGGG
>NZ_QTKI01000693.1:0-1358 GCF_010820945.1 Rhodopseudomonas sp. BR0C11 | reverse complement strand
TGGCGGTCTTGTCGCCGGACTGGGCCGACGCCGGCAGGATCAACGCCGCACTCACCAACGCAGCAGCGATGGCGTGCGAGAACACTCCTCTCATCACTTCCCCCTTTGTATGGATAGCTGATTGACTGCGGATGTTTCCCCGCTTGTAGTCAGTCAATCGCGCTGCCGGGCCGAAGTCAATCGGCCTGGGGGTCTTTCAGGGTGCGAGAGGGGCCGTCGAACAGCTTGCCGGTTTCGGTAAAGGACGGCAGGCACAGCGGTAGCAACAGCTCCGCAGCCTGGTCGGGCGTCGGCAGAGTTTCCGGGTCTTCGCCCGGCATCACGCTGGCGCGCAGCTTGGTCCGGGTCGGACCGGGATCGAACAGGTTGATGCGGATCGGCGTGGTGTTGACCACTTCCTTGGCCCACACCTGAACCAGCGTTTCCAGGGCGGCCTTCGATGCCGCATACGGGCCGCGGTAGCCCGGCGCCTTGCCACCGGCGCGCGAGGTCAGAAACACGGCACGGCCGGCATCGGAGGCTCGCAGCAGCGGTTCCATGCAGCGCACGAGATGGAAGTTCACATTCAGGTTGATGCCGATGACGTCCAGCCACGGCTTCAGCTCGATATGGCCGAGCGGCGAAGACGGGCCGCCGATGCCGGCATTGCCGACCAGGACGTCGAGCTTGCCGTGGCGTTCGTAGATCGTGCCGCCGAGGCGGCCGATCGCCTGATAGTCGGTGAGATCGAGCGGGACCAGCGTCAGCGGATGACCGCCGTCCTTACGCACCTCGTCGTCGAGCTCCTCGAGACCGCCCTGGGTGCGGGCGACGGCGATGACGTGCGCGCCGGCCTTGGCGAGCGCCTTGGCGGTGGCGTAGCCGATGCCGCGCGAGGCACCGGTGACGAGAGCGATGCGGGAGGCGAGAGGTTGGGTCATGACAGGTCCGGCTCAAGATATATCGCGCATTGTCATACGCGGACCGGACCCGAGTATCCATCCTCTAAAAGAGGTATCGTGGGCGTCGTCACCGGCGTGGCCGATGACGACGTCAAGGCCGTGGCCGGATCAGCTCGCCTCGGCCAGCAGCGACAATTGCCGCGGCGCCGACTCGGTCTGATTGAGATCGGTGAGGCCGGTCGGATAGTCACCGGTAAAGCAGTGGTCGGTGAACTTCGGCAACGCCGGATCGCGGCCCGGTTCGCCCATCGCGCGATAGATGCCGTCGACCGACAGGAACGCCAGCGTGTCGGCGCCGATCAGGTCGCGCATCTCTTCGAGCGAATGCGTCGCGGCCAGCAGGCCGGCGCGATCCGGAGTGTCGATGCCGTAATAGTCCGGGTGGGTGATCGGCGGTGAGGCGATGCGGAAGTGCAC
>NZ_QTKI01000692.1:0-1368 GCF_010820945.1 Rhodopseudomonas sp. BR0C11 | reverse complement strand
TACCAGACCTGGCGCGGACTGATTTCGCCGAACCGCAGATGCGGCGACAGACCGGAGGTGACGTGCCGATCCGGATAGTCGCGCCCGTCCGCATAGCCGGGCAGCCCCGCGAGGAAGTCGGACAGCCGCGCCTGCGCGGCGGCTTCGCCCGGCGTCCAGGTTTGGCGGAGGCCGCCGGCCCAGTCCGGTGACGTCGGCTCGAGCTGCCAGTCGCTGAGCTGATCGCTCGGTGGAGCCGGCGCCGGCCGCAGCGCCTTCGGGCGGGGCAGGGGCTGCGCTGGATCGCCGAGGCTGAGGACGCGCCGCCAGAACGGCGTGAACACCCGCATGCCGCGGCCATCCTTGCTGCGGATCGCACTCGGCGCCACCAGCGTGTCGCCAGGGTGGCGGTGATACGCGATGCCGGCCACCGTGAGGGCATCGGCCAGCGCATCGGCGACAGCGCGATGCGGAGCGATCTCGATCTCGTTCCAATGCACCGCCGCCGCATCGCTCTGCTGCGCCAGCTCGGCCAGCACCGCGGCCGCCGGCCCGCGCCGCAGGATCAGAGGCGCACCGGCCGCAGCAAGCTCGGCCGCAAGCGAGCGCAGCGATTGCCCCAGCCACCACCGCGCTGCGCCGCCAAGGGGGCGCACATCATCGCTCACCTCATCGAGCACATAAACGCCCAGCACAGCCGCACCGGATTGCGCAGCAGCCTGCACCGCCGGATGATCGGCAAGACGGAGATCGTCGCGAAACCAGACGATGACGGGACGGGAGCTGGCGGTTGTCAGCACGTGGGCTCATCCTGGATACGAGGCTGCGATTTTGCGCCGCTGTCCGGCTGCGTCTGCAACCATCGACGAGGCATTCCGTATTTGACAGGATGCATTCTGCTTTGTTCAGGAGGACGATTTGAAGCGCTACGGTCTGCTCTATCTGGCAACATTCATTGTCCTGATTCCGCTCGACTTTTTGTTCCTCGGCACGATCGCCAAGAGCTTCTTCCAGTCGCAGGTCGGCGAGATGCTCGGCGAGGTGAGGCTGTTGCCGGCTGTGCTGTTCTACCTGCTCTACGTCGTCGGCATCGTCATCTTCGTCAACGGCTCGGCGCAGGCGACTTGGCAATCCTCGTTGTTGTACGGGGCGCTGTTCGGGCTGTTCTGCTACGCGACCTTCGAGCTGACGTCGCTGGCGCTGCTGAAGCACTGGACTTGGCCGGTGGTGGCGGTCGACATCTCGTGGGGGGCGTTCATCACCGCGGTATCGGGAACGCTCGGCCTGTTGCTCGCCGACTGGTGGTCGCCGCGCTGACCGCGCGCCGACGGCTCGACACTTAAAACGCTGCAGGACTGCTGAATGACCGGTGCGGCCAAATGGCCGCCC
>NZ_QTKI01000691.1:0-1375 GCF_010820945.1 Rhodopseudomonas sp. BR0C11 | reverse complement strand
GACGGTAGCACGTACAGCGTCGCCGACAGCAGAATCGCGGCCGGCAGCGTCAGCACCCAGGCCATCAGCAGGTTGCGGATCGTGGCCATCTGGAGGCCCGAGCCGTTGGCCGCCATAGTGCCGGCGACACCCGACGACAGCACGTGCGTGGTCGAGACCGGCAGGCCGAACATGTCGGCCGCGCCGATGGTCGAGGCCGCCACCAGCTCGGCCGAGGCGCCCTGCGCGTAGGTCAGATGCGACTTGCCGATCTTCTCGCCGACCGTGATGACGATGCGCTTCCAGCCGATCATCGTGCCGAGACCGAGCGCGATCGCTACCGCGACTTTGACCCAGTTCGGAATGAACTTGGTCGCGCTATCGAGCGAGCCCTTGTAGGCGTTGAGCTTGGCAACATCGTCCTTGCTGAGGTCGCTTTCCTTATCCTTCATCAGGAAGCGGATAGCCTCGGACGCCAGATACATGTCGTTGCGGGTGTTGCCGACGGACTCGGCTGGCACTTTGCTGAGCGAGCCGTAGCGCTGCACCTGCTCGCCGATATCCTTCACCAGCACCGCCAGCGATGGGTAAGTGCCCTCGCTGATCTTATGCTGCGACACGTATTGCGTCACCGCGGGGCGGGGATCGCCGATGATGCTGTAACCGGCGCCCTTCGCCGCGATCACGGCCGAGGCGGCCGCCGAGGTCTGCTCGAAATGCGCGACCTGGGAATCCGGCAGCGCACGGTTGAGCGCGTAGGCGGTCGGCACCGTGCCGATCAGGATCAGCATGATCAGGCCCATGCCTTTCTGACCGTCGTTGGAGCCGTGGGCAAAGCTGACTCCAGTACAGGTGAGGATCAGCAGGCCGCGGATCCACCACGGCGGCGGCGCGGTGCCTTCCGGCGCGGAGTACAGCTTCGGATTGCGCACCACCAGTTTGAGCAGCAACAGCAGGATCGCGGCGCAGACGAAGCCGACGAGCGGCGACAGCAGCAGCGCGTAGCCGATTTCTGTCGCCTTGCCCCAGTCAACTCCCGAAGTGCCGTCGCGGCCGCGCATCAGCGCATTGGCGACACCGACGCCGGTGATCGAACCGATCAAGGTGTGCGAGCTGGAGGCGGGGAGGCCGAAGTACCAGGGTCCGAGATTCCACAGGATCGCAGCAATCAATAGCGCGAACACCATCGCGAAACCGGCGCTTGATCCGACCTGCAAGATCAGTTCGACCGGCAGCAGCGAGACGATGCCGAACGCCACCGCACCGGTCGATGTCAGCACGCCGAGGAAGTTGAACACGCCCGACCACACGACCGCAACTTCGGCCGGCAGCGAGTGGGTGTAGATCACGGTCGCCACCGCGTTGGCGGTGTCGTGGAAGCCGTTGACGAACTCGA
>NZ_QTKI01000690.1:0-1389 GCF_010820945.1 Rhodopseudomonas sp. BR0C11 | reverse complement strand
CACGTTCTGGACCTTCTTGGGCAGGTCCTTCCACTTGGTGTCGAGCGTGAACTTGTAGTGCTTGCCGAGCGCGGTCAGCGTCTGCAGGTAGTACGGCGAGGACGACTTCGCCCATGGCGCGATCGCGCCTTTGCGCAAGCTGAGCTCCTTGTCGGGCACCACGAGGTCGGCGTCGATGTGCTGTTCGATGCCGAGGCCGCCGCATTCGGGGCAGGCGCCGTACGGGTTGTTGAACGAGAACAGCCTGGGCTCGATCTCCGGAATGGTGAAGCCGGATACCGGGCAGGCGAACTTCTCCGAGAACAGGATGCGCTCGGCACCGCTCTTGTCGTGGATCTTCGCGACCTTCTTGTCGGCCTTTTTCTTTTTGCCTTCGACATCGTCATGGCCGGGCTCAGCCGCCGGCGGCGCGGCGGGCGCGTCCGCAAACTCGATCACCGCCAGCCCCTCGGCCAGCTTCAGCGCGGTCTCAAAGCTCTCGGCGAGGCGCTGGCCGATGTCGGGGCGGACGACGATGCGGTCGACCACGACGTCGATATCGTGCGGGAATTTCTTGTCGAGCGTCGGCGCCTCGGCGAGCTCGTGGAACGCGCCGTCGATCTTGACGCGCTGGAAGCCCTTCTTCAGCCAGTCGGCCAGCTCCTTGCGGTACTCGCCCTTGCGGCCGCGGACCACCGGCGCCAGCAGATACAGCCGCGTTCCTTCCGGCAGCGCCAGCACGCGGTCGACCATCTGCGACACGGTCTGGCTTTCGATCGGCAGGCCGGTCGCCGGCGAGTAGGGCACGCCGACGCGGGCCCAGAGCAGGCGCATGTAGTCGTAAATCTCGGTGACGGTGCCGACGGTCGAGCGCGGGTTCTTCGAGGTGGTCTTCTGTTCAATCGAGATCGCCGGCGACAGGCCGTCGATCTGGTCGACGTCCGGCTTCTGCATCATCTCGAGGAATTGCCGGGCATAGGCCGACAGCGACTCCACGTAGCGGCGCTGGCCTTCGGCGTAGATGGTGTCGAACGCCAGCGACGACTTGCCGGAGCCGGACAGGCCGGTGAACACCACCAGCTTGTCGCGCGGAATGGTGACGTCGACGTTCTTGAGATTGTGCTCGCGGGCGCCGCGAATGGTGATGGCGGTCCGGCTCGAGGCCGCGGGGGTCTGACGCTTGGCCTTGATCACTTCGTCCATGCGGGTGTCCAGACGCGCGACAACGCGCCGGTTGGGGCGCGCGCCGGAGCGTCCGGGGCTGGCGCCGGTTGGGGCTGAGCCTGGAACATAGGAAGAACGCGACGCGATTGCCAGAGGCTGGCCGCCTCCATCAACCGGATTGTTGGCGATAAGGCGTGGGTGGCTGGGTTCCGCTGGGACCGAGCCGGGATGATCGCTTCTCCGCGG
>NZ_QTKI01000689.1:0-1395 GCF_010820945.1 Rhodopseudomonas sp. BR0C11 | reverse complement strand
GCGGATAGGAGGCCAGGTTGGCGCGGTAGCTGATCTTGGTGGTGGCCTGCGAGGGCAGGAAGTCGTTCTGGAATTTCAGGACGCCCGGGCTGCCGCCGACCGGGTTGCCGGTGGTCGGATCGATCTTGACGCCTTCCAGATAGTAGCCGGCGCCGTTCACAAGATAGCCGTTCTTGTCGAGCGAGAAGTCGCCGCGGCGGGTGAAGTTGTCGACGCCGGGAAAGATCGGGTTGTTGTCGCTGAACGAGCTCGGCTTCTGCACCACGAAGAAGCCTTCGCCGTTGATCGCCATGTAGGTCGACACCGAGGCTGACTGCACCGAACCCTGCGTGGTGTTGGTCAGGCGCGATCCTGCAGTCACCGAGCCGGCGAGCTGCTGGTTGTTGCCGGCCTGCGGGATCAGGTCGAGGAACGAGGTGTCGATGCGCTTGAATGCCGTGGTCTGCGAGTTGGCGATGTTTCCGGAGATGTTCTCCAGCGCATAGGAGTTGGAGCGCAGGCCCGCGACCGACGTGGTGAGAGCGCCGAAAATACCCATTACTGACTTCTCCCGATGCGGCCGCCCGTGGCGGCTGTTGACAGCAAGATCCAATGAGGCTTCCCGCAAGCCTCGTGCCAACGAACAAAACAACGTCATTTCAAAGAGTTGGAGATTAGCAACGGGTCCTGAGGCCGGGGCGGTTTTGCCGGGTCGGGCAACTATTGCCGGGACCATTTGGCGAAAGGGGCCCCTTTGACGGCTGGGAACCAAACCCAAGCCCGCGCGTTGCGAACCGGGACAGCGAGGGGTTGATCGGGGGATCACTTGGCTGAAGATACGCCCGGCGGGCACCTGGGCCGCACAGACGCGGTCCCAGACAGTCTTTTTCTGGGCCGCGGCGAACTGGCGTCGCTGATGCGCGCGTTCGATTGGGCATCGACCCCGATCGGGCCGCCGGAGAGCTGGCCGCAGGCGCTCAAGACCGCGGTTCGCATCATGCTGACGTCGCAACAGCCGATCTGGATCGGCTGGGGCCCGGAGCTGACTTATCTCTACAACGATCCCTACAAGTCGATCATCGGCGGCAAACACCCATGGGCGCTCGGCCGACCGACCTCGGAAGTGTGGTCGGAAATCTGGGAGGACATCGCCCCCCTGCTCGCCAAGGCGACCAGCGGCCACGAGGGCACTTATGTGGAAGCCCAGCTTCTGATCATGGAGCGCAACGGCTTTCCCGAGGAAACCTACTACACCTTTTCGTACAGCCCGATTCCGACCGATGACGGCTCGCCGGGCGGCATTTTCTGCGCCAACACCGACGATACCCAGCGGGTCATCACTGAACGGCAACTGTCGCTGCTGCGCGACCTTGCCGCCAGTGCAGCCCAATCCCGCAGCGTCAGCCAGGCATGTGA
>NZ_QTKI01000069.1:0-16026 GCF_010820945.1 Rhodopseudomonas sp. BR0C11 | reverse complement strand
TCCTCGAACCGCACGGTGCCGGCTTCGACCGCCAGCGGCTTGGCACCGGCGCGATCCTCGACCTCCGGCTTTCGCGACAGCACCGCGAACATCTTCTCGATGTCGATGATCGCCTGCTTGATCTCGCGATACACCATGCCCATGAAGTTCAGCGGCTGATACAGCTGAATCATCATCGCATTGATCATCACGAAGTCGCCGACGGTGTTGCTGCCGTTGCGGACGCCCGAGGCGCACATCAGCATCGTCGCGGTCAGACCGAAGGTGAAGATCACCGCCTGCCCGGCATTGAGAACCGCCAGCGAGGTGTAGGTCGCGACGCTGGCGTCCTCGTAGTGACGCATCGACCTGTCGTAGCGGTTCGCCTCGCGCTCCTCGGCGCCGAAATACTTCACCGTCTCGTAGTTGAGCAGCGAGTCGATCGCCTTCTGGTTGGCGTCGCTGTCGGAATCGTTCATGCGGCGGCGGATGCCGATCCGCCACTCGGTCGCCTTGTAGGTGTACAGCATGTAGAACACCACGGTGACCATCACGACCGCGACGTAGCGCCAGTCGAACTGCCACAGCAGCACCGCCATCACCAGCGACAGCTCGATGATCGTCGGCACCAGCTGCAGGATCACCATCCGCACGATCACTTCGATGCCGAGCCGGCCGCGCTCCAGAACGCGGGTCAGACCGCCGGTCTTGCGCTCGAGGTGAAACCGCAGCGACAGATCGTGCATGTGCACGAAGGTCCGGTACGCCAGCTTGCGCACCGCGTGCATCGCGACCTTGGCGAAGATGCCGTCACGCCATTGCGTCAGCACCGCCATCAGGGCACGGACCAGGCCGTAGCTCGCAGTCAGCGCAAGCGGCGACGCGATCAGCCACAGCGTCCAGTTCGACGGCTCGATCGGTGCGGTATCGGCACCGGTAAGTGCGTCGGTCGCCCATTTGAAGGTGAAGGGGACGATCAGCGTCGCCGCCTTGGCGGCGATCAGCAGCACGATCGACCACACCACCCGCATCTTCAGATCGGACCGGTCACCGGGCCAGATATACGGCCACAGATGCATCAGGGTGCCGCCGAGCGTCGCCTTCTGTGCGATCTTGTCTTCTGGAATCGCGACAGGAGAGCCGCTGCTCGAATGCGAGTGTGGGTGAGCCATCAAAGCTGCCTGAAAAGGTCCGCGGAGCCGAATCCATGCTCGCGAACGACATCGTCCATAGGGTCCGCCTTCATATAGTGTTTCGTTCCCGCCGTGCACCCTGAGATGCGATTCTTTGCGTCATAACAGACTGTTGCAACGGCATGGCGGTGGTCGTCTTGACGCTGTCATCCCGCGGTGCCACATCCGCCACCATGAGCAAGATCAAGACCGTCTGCGTCTATTGCGGCTCCGGCCCCGGCAGTAACCCCCGATTTCTCGAAGCGGCGACAGCCTTCGGCAAGGAACTCGCCGAGCACGGCGTCGGGCTGGTGTACGGCGGCGGCGCGATCGGTCTGATGGGCGCGGTGGCCAACGCGGTGCTCGATCACGGCGGTACGGTCACCGGCATCATTCCCGGCTTTCTCAGCTCTAAAGAGATCGCGCTCGACCGCGTCTCGGAGCTGATCGTCACCGAGGACATGCACGAGCGGAAGCGGCTGATGTTCGAGCGCTCGGACGCCTTCGTAGCATTACCAGGCGGCATCGGAACGCTCGAAGAACTCGTCGAGCAGATGACTTGGCAACAGCTCGGCCGTCACACCAAGCCGATCCTGATCGCTGACATCGACGGCTTCTGGCAGCCGTTGCTCGAACTGCTGGCGCATATGCGAACCACCGCCTTCATCCGCCCCAACCTCGCGGTCGAGATACTGAAGGCCGACAAGGTCGAAGACATCCTGCCGAAGCTGCAAGCCGCCTCGGCGCCGCAGCCCACGCGTGCGATGCCACCCGAGATTGCCGATCGGCTCTAGCTTTCGCACTGCTGTTTTGAGCCGTTGCTAACCATAGCCGCAGCCGTTCACGCTGCCGGTGCGCGCAACGCGATCATTCGCTTCGCCCGATAAACCTTCACGATCTAAGTGGTAGGCCCGAGTTGAGGCGGCGCAGGGTCGCGCCTAGCGTCGCACCGCAACAAACCTCGAGTCGAGTCTGCCATGTCTCATTCCAGCGGCCGCGCCGCCAAGACCCTCGCTGTTCTCGCCGCGTCCGCTCTGGTCGTGATCGGAGGTGCGGCGCTGTGGATCATCCAGCCGCCCGCCGTCGATGCCAAGCTCAAGGCTCTCGACGCCAAGGCCGATCCCGAGTTGATCAAGCGCGGCGAGTACATCGCGCGCGCCGGTGATTGCGTCGCCTGTCACACCGCGCCAGGCGGCACATCAATGGCCGGCGGCCTGAAACTCGACACACCGTTCGGCAGCCTGTGGTCGACCAACATCACGCCCGATCGCGCGACCGGCATCGGCAGTTGGTCGTTCGGCGAGTTCGACCGCGCGATGCGCAAAGGCGGCGACGGGCACAATTTGTATCCGGCGATGCCGTATCCGTCCTACGCCAAGATCAGCAGCGACGACATGGTGGCGCTGTGGGCGTATCTGACCCAGGGCCTCGCGCCGGTCGCTCAGGCCAATCGCACGCCGCAGATGAGCTTCCCGTTCAACATGCGGGTCGGGCTGGCATTCTGGAACGTCGCCTTCCTCGACGCATCGCCGTTCAAGCCGGAGCCAAACCAGGACGCGGTGTGGAATCGCGGCGCCTATCTGGTGCAGGGCCTCGGTCATTGCGGCGCCTGCCACACTCCGCGCGGCATCGCCTTCCAGGAAAAGGCTATGAGCGATGCCGGGCCGAACGGCCGCGACTATCTCGCCGGCGCCAAGGTCGAACATTGGAATGCGCTGAACCTGCGCGGACTGTGGACCGTGCCTGACACCGTGCAAATGCTGAAGACCGGCCAGAACCGCTTCGCCACGGCGGCGGGCGGCATGACCGACGTGATCCGGCATTCAACCCAGCACATGACCGATCAGGATCTCACCGCGATCGCCACCTACCTGAAGGCGCTGCCGACCGATCGGCCGGAGCCCGCGGTCGCCGTGGCCGAAGTGCCGGCGTCGACCTACACGACGGCCGGCGGCCTCGGCTACACGCAGTTCTGCGCCGACTGCCATCGCGCCGACGGCGCCGGTGTCCCGGGCGTATTCCCGCCGCTCGCGGGCAACCCGACGATCGCCGCCAAGGATCCGGCGACGCTGGTGCACATCACCCTCACCGGCTGGCAGACGACAGCCACCACCGCACATCCGCGGGTGTGGACGATGCCGTCGTTTGCGCGCCTGAATGATCGCGAGATCGCCGATATCCTCAGCTTCGTGCGCACCAATTGGGGCGGCAACGCCAGTGCCGTCACCGCCGAGCAGATCACGGCAGCTCGCTCCGCGCTCGATCCCAAGATCGATAGCTCGCGGTTCGAGACACCGCGGATCGCCGATATCCTGTCGCAGCCGAACGCCGAGCAGCTGGTGCGCGGCATGCGGCTGAACGCCGAAACCCACACGCTGCTGCCGAACAATGTCGGCAACGACCTGAATTGCAGTTCGTGTCACCTCAACGCCGGCACCGTCGCCGACGGCAGTCCCTATGTCGGCGTCGCAGCGTTCTTCCCCAGCTACGCGCCGCGCGCCGGCCGCGTCATCACGCTGGAGGACCGCATCAATGGCTGCTTCCTGCGTTCGATGAACGGCAAGCCGCTGCCGGTCGACGGCCCCGACATGAAGGCGATGGTCGCGTATTTCGACTGGATGCAAGGCTCGACCAAGCCGGAGGACAAGGTCGCCGGCCGCGGTGTCGGCAAGGTCGATCAGTCACTGGTGCCGAACCTCGACCACGGCAAGGAAATCTACACGGCGCGCTGCGCGGTGTGTCACGGCGACAATGGCGAAGGGCTGAAGGACGCCGCCGGTCGCACGGTGTATCCGCCGCTGTGGGGACCGCGCTCGTTCAATATCGGCGCCGGCATGGCCCGCACCTACACGGCGGCCGCCTTCGTCAAGCGCAACATGCCGATCGCGAGTCACAACAAATTCCCGCTCGGCCAGGGTGAGCTGTCCGATCAGGAAGCCGTCGATGTCGCGGCGTACTTCACCCAGATGGAACGGCCGGACTTCCCCGGCAAGGTGAAGGACTGGCCGAAGGACCCGAAGCCGAAAGACGCGCGCTACTGATCGCAGCGCCGCAACGGCCTCCCATCAACGTCCCCCGACCACCGGGCCGGGGTCGAAGATCTTGCCGGGGTTGAGAATGCCCTTGGGATCGAGCGCCTGCTTCAGCGTCCGCATCAGCGCGATCTCATTGGCGCTGCGGCTGACGTAGAGATACGGCTTCTTTTCCAGGCCGATGCCGTGCTCGGCCGACACCGAGCCGTTGCAGGCGGCAAGCGGCCGATACACCAAGGCTTCGACCTTGGGCCGCAGCGCCAGATACTCCATCGGCTTGACCTGCACGACGACGTGCAGATTGCCGTCGCCGAGATGGCCGAAGATCCACAGCCGGTGCTCGCCGATTTCGCTTTCCAGCGTCTCCCGCAGCGTTTCGGCATAGCCTTCCATCGCCGCGATCGGCAGCGAGACGTCGAACACGATCGGCAGGCCGCCCTGCAGTACCTGGCCGACATCGTCGCGGAGCGCCCAGAACGAGCGGCAATCCTCTTCCGACTGAGCGATCGCCGCATCCGCGATCAGGCCGGATTCCAGCGCGGCCTCCATCGCCGCATTGAAGCGCTGGCTGTCGAGGTCGAGATCGGAGCCCTGGCTTTCGACCAGCACGTAGTAAACGTGGTCCTGCCCGATCGGCGGCCGCCCCTTGGCTGGCGGGCTGGTGACCAGCCGATAGAACGACTGCCACATCACTTCAAAGGCCGACAGCGTGCCGCCGAGCGCGCGGTCGCAGTGCTTCAGGAACTTCGCCACCGCATCGAAGCCGTCGAGGCCGACGAACGCCATGTTGGTCGCAAGCGGCTTTTCGCGCAGCCGCAACACCAGCCGCGTGATGACGCCGAGCGTGCCTTCCGAGCCGATGAACAGCTGCTTGAGGTCGTAGCCGGCGTTGTTCTTGATCAGATGGTTGAGCGACGACAGCACGGTGCCGTCGGCGAGCACCACTTCGAGACCGAGGATCATCTCGCGCGTCATGCCGTAGCGGATCACGCGGTTGCCGCCGGCGTTGGTGGCGGCATTGCCGCCGAGCGTGGCGGTGCCGCGCGAGCCGAGATCGAGCGGAAACGCCAGATCGTGCTTGTCGACCTCTTCCTGCAGCGCCTGCAGCGGCACGCCGGCCTGAACTACGGCGGTGCGCTGCTTCGGGTCGATCTCCTCGATCGTGCGCATCCGCTCCAGCGACAGGATCACTTCGCTGGGTTCGGCATCGGCGCCGTGAACGAGGCCGGTCAGGCCGCCGTGCGTGACGACGTGAACGCCATTGGCGTGGCACCAACGCAGGATCTCCGACACCTGCTGCGTCGAGGTCGGCCGCACCAGCGCCGCGGCCTTCAACGTATCGAACCGATAGGTGCCGGCGGAGCGCTTCGACAGCTCGGCGGCCTCGAGCACGCCGCCGTCGCCGACGATGGTGCGGAGTGTGCCGACGATATCCAGGGTCATCGGCCGCTCCCTCAGATCAAGGCTTCGATCAGCCGCGGGCCGCGCTGACTCATCGCCGAAGCGTATTGCGCGGAGAATTCCTCGGCGGTGGTGGCGCGGCTGGCTTCGACGCCGAGGCCTTCGGCGATCTTCATCCAGTTCATCTCCGGATTGTGCAGATCGAGCATCGACAGCGCATTGGCGCCGGCGCCGGAGGCACCGACCCGCTGCAGCTCGATATTGAGGATCGCGTAGGAGCGATTGGCGTAGATCACCACGGTGACGTCGAGCTTCTCGCGCGCCATCGTCCACAGCGCCTGCATCGTATAGGCGGCACCGCCGTCGCCATGCGGACACACCACCTTGCGGTCGGGCGCCGCGATTGCCGCGCCGATCGCGAGCGGCAGCCCCTGCCCGATCGAGCCGCCGGTCAGTGGCAGATGGGTGTGCGGCCGCGCCTTCGGCAGGATCATCTGGAACGGCAGGCCGGAGGTGTTGGCCTCCTCGGCGTAGATCGCGTGGTCGGGCGTGAGATGCGCGATCGCCTGCGCGACGCCGAGCGAATTGAGCTTGCCCTTCGGCAGATCGGGCAACACCAGTTGAGTCCGAGCCGCGGGCTCGGCCGGCGCGTCGACCGCGGCGGCGAGATCCTTCACCGCCTGCGCGCCATCTTCATGCGGCTGCGCCAGATAATCGATCAGGCAGCCTTCCGGGGAGCCCCAGCTCGGCTTGCCGGGATAGGCGAAGAACGACACCGGCGGCTTCGAACCGACCAGGATCAGTTGCTCGACGTCTTTGAGGAACGCGGTGATCTGCTCCGAGAAATACGGAATGCGTTCGAGCGGCACGCGGCCGGCGCCGAGTTCGGTTTGCGGCGCGAAGGTGTCGCACAGCAGCCGGACGCCGGTCTTGGCGGCGACCCGACCGGCCGCCTCCAGCGCCTCGCCGAGCAGCGCCTGACCGCGCAGCAGCAGTGCCGACTTCTTGCCGTTCGAGAGCAGCTTGGCGATCGCCTCGACGGTGTCGGCCGCAACCTTGGCCGGGCCGATCTCCGGCAGCTTGTGCGCCGCGCGCGCGGCCGGATTCCAGGCCACGTCCGCCGGCATGATCAGCGTGGCGATGCCGCCCGGCGCCGCGCTAGCCGCCTGCACCGCGCGCGCCGTATCGCTCGCCACCGCGCCGGCGCTCTTGGACTCATGGATCCAGCTCGACACCGGCCGGGCGAAGCCGGCGATGTCGGAAGTCAGCGGCGCGTCGTATTGAAGGTGATAAGCGGCGTGGTCGCCGACGATGTTGACGATCGGCGTCGCGGCGCGGCGGGCGTTGTGCAGATTGGCAAGGCCGTTGGCGAGGCCGGGGCCGAGATGCAGCAGGTTCACCGCCGGCTTGCCGGCGATCCGGCCGTAGCCATCGGCGGCGCCGGTGACCACGCCCTCGAACAGGCATAGCACCGGCCGCATTCCGCTGACCGAATCCAGCGCCGCGACAAAGTGCATTTCCGAGGTGCCAGGATTGGCGAAACATACTTCGACGCCGCAATTTACCAGCGTCTGAACGACCGATTGCGCCCCATTGATTCCGTCCACGAGCATTCCCCCTACGGCCGGCGTGAATCCGCCAGGCTACGACCTGTTTGGGGGATATGTTGTCAGCGCTGCGCGGCGATGACAACCGCGCTCAGGGCATTGTTCTCTCGTCATTGCGAGGAGCGAAGCGACGAAGCAATCCAGCTCGATGCACGGAGCTGGATTGCTTCGCCTTCGGCTCGCAATGACGGGGAAACGACTAGGCAGAATTATACCGGCGCGTTCGACTGCACCAGCTTGTAGACGACCGAATCCATCAGCGCTTGGAACGACGCGTCGATGATGTTCGGCGACACGCCGATCGTGGTCCAGCGCCGGCCGTCCTCGTCCTCGCTCTCGATCAGCACCCGAGTCACGGCCTCGGTACCGCCATTGAGGATACGGACGCGGTAGTCGACCAGCTTCAGGCCCTCGATGTACTTCTGGTACTTGCCGAGATCCTTGCGCAACGCGACGTCGAGCGCGTTGACCGGGCCGTTGCCTTCGGCGGCCGAGATCAGCGTCTCGCCGTCGACCTCGACCTTGATCACCGCCATCGCCACCGTCACGCGCTGACCGTGCGAGTTGTAGCGCTGCTCGACATTGACGTCGAACTTATCGACCCGGAAGAACTCCGGCACGGTGCCGAGCGTGCCGCGGGCGAGCAGATCGAACGAAGCATTGGCCGACTCGTAAGCGTAGCCGGCCGCTTCCCGCTCCTTCAGCTTCTCGACCAGCCGCGACAGGCGCGGATCATCGCGGTCGAACTGGATGTTGGTGCGCGCCAGCTCGGCCAGTACGTTCGACTTGCCGGCCTGATCCGACACCAGCACCTTCCGATGATTGCCGATCGACTCTGGCGGCACATGCTCATAGGTCTGCGGATCCTTCAGCACCGCCGAGGCATGGATGCCGGTCTTGGTGACGAAGGCGCTGCCGCCGACGTAAGGCGCGTGCGGATTGGGGGCGCGGTCGAGGATGTTGTCGAGCGCGCGTGACACCTGAACCAGGCTCGCCAGCTTGTCGTCGGAGACGCCGATCTCGAACTTGTCGGCGAACTCCTTCTTCAGCTTCAGCGTCGGGATCATCGAGCACAGATTGGCGTTGCCGCAACGCTCGCCGAGGCCGTTCAGCGTGCCCTGGATCTGCCGCGCGCCGGCCCGCACCGCGGCGAACGAGTTCGCCACCGCCTGCTCGGTGTCGTTATGGGCGTGGATGCCGACATGCGCGCCCGGGATGTGCTTGACCACCTCGCCGACAATCGCCTCGACCTCGTCCGGCATGGTGCCGCCATTGGTATCGCACAGCACGACCCAGCGTGCGCCGGACTCATACGCCGCCTTGGCACACTGTAGCGCGAACTCCGGATTGGCTTTGTAGCCATCGAAAAAGTGCTCGCAATCGACCAGCACTTCGCGGCCCTTCTCCTTGGCGAGCGAAACGCTGTCGCGGATCGAGGCGATGTTCTCGTCGTTGGTGGTCTCGAGCGCGACCCGGACCTGATACTCCGACGATTTGGCGACGAAGCAGATCGCATCCGCCTTGGCGTCGAGCAGCATCGCGATGCCGGGATCGTTAGAGGCCGAGCGGCCGGGCCGCCGGGTCATGCCGAACGCCGCGAAGGTGGCGCGCTCGAGGTTCTGCTCCGCGCCGAAGAATTCGGTATCGAGCGGATTGGCGCCCGGATAGCCGCCTTCGACATAGTCGATGCCGAGATCGTCGAGCAGCGAAGCGATCAGCTTCTTATCGTGCAAGGTGAAGTCGACGCCGTTGGTCTGGGCGCCGTCGCGCAGCGTGGTGTCGTACAGATAGAGACGTTCGCGGCTCATGAGGAGGCTCCGGGCGCGGCGGCATCCGCCAGCGACTTTGTCATCGTGGTGTTGGCGAGCCATTCGCCATTGATCGAAACGGTGTTTCGCTGCTTGGCGACGTAGCCGCGCTTGGCGAAGAATTCGGCGGCGTTGTCGCTGGCGTCGACGGTGAGGATCAGTGCGCCACGCGCGCCGGCGAGCTTCTCCAGCGCGTCGATCAGCGTCGCGCCGACGTCGCGGCCGACGTAGTCGGGATGCACGAACAGCATGTCGATGTGATCGGGCACCTTCAGCGAGGCAAAGCCGACCGGCACGCCCTGCAGCGTCGCGATCAGCGTCAGCTGACCGGCCAGACGCGCGGCGAACTTGGCTTCGTCGTCGGCCGCCGAGGCCCATGCCTCGCGCTGCTCCTCGCTATAGTCATCGGCGGCGAGCTGCTCGATCGACGCCGCGAAGATGGCCGCGGCGACCGCGGCATCCTCGGGCAGATACGGCCGCAGCGCGGGCCCTGCGCGCGTGCTCATCACCAGAACCCGTACAGCTTCAGCACCAGCGCGGTGGCGCCGGCCAGCAGCGCGATCTTGATCGCGATGTAGTACAGCCAATGCTTCGGAAACGGCGTATCAGGCCGCCCCGTCGGCTTCTGCTCGGTCATCGTGAAGACTCCTTAATCGCCGACGCAAGGACCCTATCGTTCGTCATTCCGGGCTTGCGCTGCGCGCGCCCCGAGATGACGGGGCGAGGCAGCGCACCACCACACACACCGACGTCATGCGCGGGCTCGACCCGCGCATCCATCATCGAAACAACGGCTGCGTCGTTTGTTCGATGGATGGCCGGGTCAAGCCCGGCCATGACGACCATGGAAAAGACACTCACCGCGCCAGCTCCCATGTCGTCACCGGCTTGCCGTCGGCGTCCTTGCCGTCCTTCAGCACCACGCCCATCGCGGCGAGTTCGTCGCGGATGCGGTCGGACTCTTTCCAGTCTTTATTCGCGCGGGCCACGGTGCGGGCTTCGATCAGCGACTTCGCGGTCGCATCGAGATCGACCGGAGCGCGGACCACCGGATTGATCCCCAGCAGCTGCATCGCGCCGCGGAGTTCATCGGCCTTGCCGGCGCGGCGTAGCGCGTGCAGCTCGGCGATCATCTTCGGCGTGTTGAGGTCGTCGGTCAGCGCGGCGATGACTTCGTCGCACCGCGCGGGCGTCGCATCCTTGGTGAAGTCCGACCAGTCGAGGATCGCCTTCTCGGCTTCGTTGAGCGCGTCGGCAGTCCAGTCGATCGGTTGCCGATAATGCGTCTTCAGCATCGCCAGCCGCAGCGTCGCACCGTCCCACGACCGGCCGCCGAACTTGTTCGTCGCCAGCAGCTCGCGGATGGTGATGAAGTTGCCGAGGCTCTTCGACATCTTCTCGCCTTCGACCTGCAGGAAGCCGTTGTGCATCCAGGTCTGCGCCATGCGCGAGGTGTGGAAGGCGCAGCAGCTCTGCGCGACTTCGTTCTCGTGGTGCGGAAAGACCAGATCGATGCCGCCGCCATGGATGTCGAAGGTCTCGCCCAAGTGCTTCCACGACATCGCCGAGCACTCGATGTGCCAGCCCGGGCGTCCCGGCGCGGCGATGCCAGCCGGCGACGGCCATGACGGCTCGCCGGGCTTCGACGGCTTCCACAACACGAAGTCGGTGGCGTCGCGCTTATAGGGCGCGACATCGACGCGGGCGCCGGCGATCATCTCGTCGAGCGAACGGTTGGCGAGCGATCCGTAGCGCGGCAGCACGCCATTGGCGGCGTTCATCGCGCTCGGCGAGAACAGCACGTGGTCTTGCTCGACATAGGCGAAGCCGCCGGCGACCAGCTTTTCGATGATGCTGCGCATCTCGCCGATATGTTCGGTGGCGCGCGGCTCGACGGTCGGCCGCAGGCAACCCAGCGCATCGACGTCGTCGTGGAATTGCCGCTCGGTCTGCTCGGTGACCTTGCGGATGGCCTCGTTCAGCGGCAGGCCGGGATAGTCGCGCGCGGCGCGGTCGTTGATCTTGTCGTCGACGTCGGTGATGTTGCGGACGTATTTGACGTGGGCCTCGCCATAGAGATGGCGCAGCAGCCGAAACAGCACGTCGAACACGATCACCGGCCGGGCGTTGCCGATATGGGCGAAGTCGTAGACCGTCGGGCCGCAGACATACATCCGCACATTGGCCGGATGGAGCGGCGTGAACGGCCGCTTGTCCCGCGTCAGCGTATCGTAAAGGCGTAATTCCATGGATACCCGTCCCCTGCGGCCGGGCGTCCAGTGCTCTCGATAGGAGAAAAGACGGCCTCAGCCAGCGTGTCAGCTAGCTAATAATCTCGCAGCGAATGCAAATGGCGAGGAAACCGTTCATCGCCGCACCATGGCGACCGCCCTCGAAGCCGTCAAGTCCGTCGATCGCCGGAGGACATCGTTCTTTTCGGCGGCGAATCGAGTGGTCGTCCGCGCGGGTCCACCGAAGGCGAGCTACGCTCGTGTCATCCAGGCGCCGCCCCCCAGCCCCCACAAACCGCCCTGCTCGGCCGATTTTGGCCATGATCGGCGCCTAGCCCACGCTCCGGCCACTATGGTTAACGTTTTTTAACCCTTTTCAGGGTACGGACGGGGGTCATCCCCTCGTTCCTGGTGCAGCATGAAACTGATTCCTGCCCTCTTTGCCGGCGCGGCGCTGTTTGCGGCGACGGCGGCTTATGCCGACAGCCGGGTCTTCATCGTCGCCAACCAGCCGGACGGCTACGGCATCGACCTGTGCCTTGCCCGCGGCGAAAAATGCGGCGCCCCGGCGGCGGCGGCCTACTGCCAGTCGCGCGAATTCGCCCAAGCGGTCGCCTATCGCCGGGTCGACCCGGACGAAATCACCGGCGCGGTGCCGAAAGCCAGCAGCTCGGCCTGCGCCCACGGGGTCTGCAACGAATACGTCGCGATCACCTGCCAGCGCTGAAAAGCCACGCCGGATCAGCGGGGATCGCCACAGTGACGCCCCGGAAACGACGTGACCCTGCCGAAAGAAGCGGCTAAGAAATGGTCAACGTCGCGGTTACAACGGGATCGTTCCGCGGCCCCGATCGCGCGGATTTGCTGGATGTGATTCGGCGGATCGCCGGCATCACCCGCTCGGATTCCTGAATGCCCGACATGTTCGATAACGCCACCCGTTTCCGCTGGCTGGCCGGCGCCTTGATCGTCGCCGCCACGTCGCTGACCTCCGCAGCGTTCGCCCAGCAAGGCTATCCGTCGTCGCAAGGCTACAATCCGCCGGGCTACCAGCAGGCGCCCGCCGCCGGCCAACCGGGCGCTCCCGCCGCCAATCCGATGTGCCCGCGGCTGGAAGCGCAGCTCGCCTCGATCGACCGCGGCAGCATGGATCCGGCCCGCGCCGACCAGATCCGCCGGTTCGAAGACGCCGCCGCCCGCCAGCAGGCCGAGCTCGACCGCGTCAGCATGCAGGCGAAGCGGATGGGCTGCGAAAGCTCCGGGTTCTTCTCGCTGTTCAGCGGCCAGTCGGCGCAATGCGGTCCGGTCAACAGCCAGATCCAGCAGATGCGCGGCAATCTCGACCAGATGAACTCGTCGCTGGAGCGGCTGCGCAGCGGCGGCCCGGGCGGCAACGATCGCGAGAACCAGCGCCGCTCGGTGATCCTGGCGCTGGCGCAGAACAATTGCGGCCCGCAATACGCCGCGGCCGCGCAGCAGAGCGGCGGCCTGCTCAACAACCTGTTTAACGGCGGCAACGCCGGTGCCCCCGGCGTCGGCGTGCCGGGCACCGACTACGGCAGCACCGAGGGCGGCACCTACCGCACCGTCTGCGTCCGCACCTGCGACGGTTATTACTTCCCGATCTCGTTCGCCACCGTGCCGAGCCGGTTCGGCGACGACGAGCGAACCTGCAAGAGCCTGTGCCCCGCGTCCGAAGCGTCGCTGTACGCGTACCGCAATCCCGGCCAGGACATGAACCAGGCGGTGTCGATCAACGGCCAGCCCTACAGCTCGCTGCCGAACGCTTTCCGCTATCGCCAGGAGTTCAACCCGTCCTGCACCTGCAAGCCGGCGAACCAGACCTGGGCCGATGCGATGAAGGGCGTCGATGACCGCTCGGCCGCCGAGCACGGCGACATCATCGTCACCGAAGAGAGCGCCAAGCGCATGGCGCTGCCGCCGGCCCAGCGCGCCGCCGCCAAGAACGGCGCCAAGGCCGCTCCGGCGACCAACAACACACCCGCCTCCCCGCCCGCGGCCGCGTCGAACGACCCCGGCAAGATCCGCAGCGTCGGCCCGACCTTCCTACCGAAGGCGCAGTAACAGCCGTTCCACTCAAGCAGGCGTGCCCGCGCTTAGCGCGTCGCGTGTCCAAGCCAAAAGAGGCTGCCGAAACGGCGGCCTCTTTTGCGTAAAGTCTCAGGCCGGACTGGCCAGCGGCTTGCCCTTTTCGACGATGTAGTTGACCATCAGCCGCGTTTTGCTCGACGACGGCTTGCCGCCGGCATGCGGGGTGTTGGGCGGCACCTGGAACGCATCGCCGGCCTTCGCTGTCTTGGTCGGCTGCCCTTCGATCGGAAGTTCGATTTCGCCTTCCATCACATAGGTCGACTCGATACCAGGATGAGTATGGCGGCCGACGGTCGCTCCGGCATCGAGCGTCACGTCCATGATGATGGTCTCATAGCCCACCGCCGGGCCATCGGTGCGGCTCAAGACCTTGCGCGTAACGCCGTTCGCCGTGGTCGCGGCCGCACCTTGCGCAAACGCTTCGGTCGCCCCGAACCCCGCAATGCTGCAGATCGCACAGCCTGCGACTGCCGCAAATCCTCTCCGTGTCAGCATGACGTTCCTCCATAATCCACCCGTCTGCGCGGGCGTGGGGAAAGTCTGGCAGAGACCAAGGTTATTGGGAAGGAAGTTCTACCAAGTAGTCGCGTCGGCTGCCGAGCTTCCTGATATCCTCTATCGACGATATAGTGGTGATATTCATCACGCGCCGGAGGCCGCAGGTGACATCCCGGACCGCCAAAATCTTCACGACCGGCGACGGTCAGACGGTCGAGCTGCCAGCGGAGTTTCGCTTCGAGGGCAGCGTCACGCTCGCTCCGCTCGACATGATGATTGCCGCGCATGCGGCGGCCACCCACACGACGCTGGTGACGCGGGACAAGACTCTCAGCCGCGTACCTTCGCCATTGCGTATCGGAATTTGGACGGAGAGTAGTCGAGGGTCGGTCGACGACACCCGAATGCGCTCGGTTCATCGGCGAAAGCGGTCTCAAGCTCATAGTTGCGGCACGACCGCTGAGGGCCACAAGCGGACCGCGTCGCTTCCAATTTGAGCGCAGAGTGGCGTTTCTTTAATGTCGGATGAGCGACACTCCGCACGGACAAGAGAGGCATTGGTTAAGCCATCCGGCAATCATCGTTTCGGAAAAGTCTCTATGAGCTCGGTGGCTAGGTTGCCAAGATCGGGATAGATGTCGCCGCGACGAAGACCCAAGGTAAAAAGTTCATCGGCTATTTGCCTTGCGTGTCCTGCCGGTATTTCAATCGGAAACAGAAACTCTGATTGATCCTTGCGCGTATTCAAGGCGGACCGGCTTGAGTGGATAGTGAAGCAGCCTTGCTGCACAAAAATACGCATATCTACATCGTGCGCCATCACAGCGAGGATCTTCTCTGGCTCGATTACGTCGTCGCGAAATGCTGGAATTATAAGCGAATCGCACATTCGGGAATTGATCGACGGAGTGAGTCGTCCCACTCCATTAAAGTTTTCGATTTCATTAAGTCGATGAGGATCGAGCACCCAAAGAACTGAGCTTTCCGGCTCTACTTTGGTATCCTCGAACAAATAAGACATGGCGAAGTAGAGCGCCACGAGTGGAGACCTGCTCCAGTCCATCAATCGGGTAGGCAGTCCGTAATGGCGCATCAAGCTGATCCAGTGAGCAAAGTCGCCGTAGCGCGGAGCATTCGTGATGCGAATAGCGGCGCGTGATCGAAACCGATGCGCAAAGTTTCGTTCATCGTCTGGTTGATAATCTCGCCAAATCGTCGGCTGAACGTCCCAGCTTGCCTTCCGGTGTCCCCGATACCAAAGAATATGGCCCGCCGGCGTATGAAAGCGCTCCACAAGGACATTGATCAGTTCGCCGATGGAGCGAACCACAACTGGATCAACTCTCGAATTAATTCTATCCGGCATAAAATACTTCCCGTTCATACAGCTAGGGCGTGTACTCATAACCGAGGCACGCAATGTGCGCTATGCATCTGATAGCGGCCCGCAATCGGAATGTCGCAGAGAGCGGAAATTCGCGGGGGGTATCGGGGTCCGGTCAATTGCCGTCCTCAGCAACCGATCCTGCCGCGTCCGCTCCCGAGAGCGCCGACGCGATCCGCAGTCGATTGGCTATCGACACACTTAGCGGCTCAGCAACTGCACGTTGACTACCCCGAACGCGCGACGCTTGCGAAAGCGTCGGCTGTCCGCGCGCCCGCAACTTCCCCCTACCCCTCGAACGCCTCACTCGACGCCCGTCCACTCCGCGTCACCAGCGTCTCGTCCGGCACGGGCAGCGCTTCCGCCTTGTCGCGAAACCGGTTGGTGATCGGATAGCGCCTGTCCCGCCCGAAGTTCTTGCGCGTCACCTTGACGCCCGGCGCCGCTTGGCGGCGCTTGTACTCCGCGATGTTCAGGAGGCGGTCGATGCGGACGACGGTGTCTTTGTCGAAGCCTTCGGCGACGATGCTGGCGAGCGGCTCCTCGCGTTCGACCAGCCGTTCGAGGATGGCGTCGAGCACGTCGTAAGGCGGCAGCGAATCCTGGTCGGTCTGGTTCTCGCGCAGCTCCGCGGTCGGCGGGCGGATGATGATGCTTTCGGGGATCACCTCGCCGTCCGGGCCGAGCGCGTCGTCCGGCTTCCAGCGGTTGCGCAACGATGACAGCCGGAACACCTGGGTCTTGTAGATGTCCTTGATCGGGTTGAAGCCGCCGTTCATGTCGCCGTACAGCGTGGCGTAGC
>NZ_QTKI01000688.1:0-1402 GCF_010820945.1 Rhodopseudomonas sp. BR0C11 | reverse complement strand
TGTCATCGACAGGAACACCAGCGCCAGCACCAGCCCGGCCTGGAAGTCGTTGAAGTGAACCAGCGAGAGTTCGCCGCCGACGCCCATCATCGCCGCGATGGAGCGCACCACATAGACCGCTACGATCAGGCTGGCGATCACGCCCGCCATCCGTGCGCCCGGGTTGCGCCGCCCCACCTTGGACATGACCAGCGGCAGCGTTAGGGCAGTTGGGATCAGCTGTGCCATCGAGTACACGACGATCCGCATCGCCATCGAGTCGACGACAAAGATGAAGAAGCTCAGCCCAGCCGCGACTGCGCCCGTGACGATGAACGCCATCGTCCACGGCACGCGGCGGCCGTAGAACTCGTACATGCCCATCGCGGACAAACAGCAGGCGAAGACCACCAGTGTGCCGCCGCCGATCAGCGAGAGTTCGACATTGATCACGAGGCGGAGCATGCCGACGACCGCGCCCGTCGCGAGCACGAAGCAGGCTGCCGTCATGTAACGGGCGGGCGTGAAGTTCGGATAGTTACGGGTGACGTGGACCCACACCAGGCCCAGCGAAACGAAATTGATCAGGAAGACGATCCAGAGCGTCGGCATGCTCAACATGCGTGCCTCCACTCGATGGAGGCCACCCAACCTCCGATTGTTATCTGTCGTCCGCCCATGACTACTCCCAAAGTTGAGCGGAGGGTGCGCCGCGAGCGTTTAACGGACTCTGATCATGCTTCGCAAAAATACGAGTTGGTTTTGAAACGGTGAACGGCGCCGCACCATTGCATGACAGCCGCTGTTCACTCGCCATTAACGATGCGAATTGCGCGAAATAAGCGAACAATTGTGGATAACAACGCGAAATATCTTCGTCAGCCGATAGAAGCGGCAGCGAATCTGTTCCGATCAAAACGGAGGCGGTTGCAAGATCGGCGAGCCCGGTCCCGTCTCGCGTGGCGTTAGTATCCATCAGCTCGAGAGGACGAGATGGCGAAGAAAGCCAAGAAGGCGAAGACCGTCGCCAAGGCCAAGAAGGCCAAGACGGTGAAGAAGGCCGCCAAGAAGGTCACGAAGAAGGCGACGAAGAAGGCCGCCAAGAAAGCGACGAAGAAGGCGACCAAGAAGACCGTGAAGAAGGCCAAGACGGCTAAGAAAGCCAAAAAGGCCAAGAAGTAACTGCCACGGAGGCGCCCCGGCGGGGCGCCTCCGCCGGCCGCCCACGGCATCGACGGCCAGAGCGGCAGTCCGAGGCAGAGCGGCTCTGCGGCTGGCGGACTTGCCCGGCGGCAGTTTTGGGGGCATAGCCGGCTTCAAATGCGGCAGCCGCTCTTATAGGGTCCCGCCGACGTTCCTGCCGGCACCCGCCGCCCCAACCCCCAAGACCGATGAAGATCACCCAAGCGTTCCGCTTCGAAGC
>NZ_QTKI01000687.1:0-1408 GCF_010820945.1 Rhodopseudomonas sp. BR0C11 | reverse complement strand
GTGCAGCCGGTCCTGAACTCGTCGCCGAATGTGAAACGCTCGGCGGCTGCGCCACCGGGGATGCCAAGATCACCCGCGGCTACCGTTTACCTGCGCGCCATGTGATCCACGCGGTCGGCCCGATCTGGCACGGCGGCGGCCATGGCGAAGATGCCGCGCTCGCCTCCTGTTACGCCCGCGCATTGCAGCTCGCGAACGAGCATGCGCTGAGCTCGATTGCGTTCTCGGCGATCTCGACCGGCGTTTACGGTTTCCCGCCCGAGCGCGCTGCGCCGATTGCGGTCCGAACCACTCTTGAGGCGCTGCGCTCGACCACTTCAGTGACCCGAGCGGTGTTCTGTTGCTTCTCGCCCGCGAGTGCCGAGTTGCACCGCGCGGCGCTGGCGGAAGCGGCCCCTTGAAACCGCTTCACGCGCCGCTACCATCACATCCACGAAAAAGAACCTAGGAGGATACGAGAATGCTGCGTCGCGCTGCGCGATGGTTGATGGCAGGAGCGCTGGCCGCAATGGCCGCGAGCCCGGCGATCGCCGAGACCACCTTCGACCTGCCGCCGAGCGTGCAGTTCTCCGACAAGAAACTCGAACGCATCGACGAGTTCTTCAACAAGATCATCGCCGAAGGCAAAATTCCCGGCGCGATCGTGTATATCGAGCGCCACGGCAAGCCGGTCTATCACAAGTACTTCGGCGTTCGCGACGTCGCCACCAAAGAGCCGATGACCGACGACACCATCTTCCGGCTGGCGTCGCTGACCAAGCCGTTCACGGCCTTCGCGGTGATGACGCTGGTCCAGGACGGCAAGATCAAGCTCGACGATCCGGTGTCGAAATACATCCCGGCATTCGCCGACACCAAGGTCGGCGTCGAGAAGAAGCGCGAGGACGGCGAGAAGTATCTCGATTTCGTCGCGCCGAAGCGGCCGATCCTGATCAGCGATCTGTTGCTGCACACCTCGGGCATCACCTACGGCTTCTATGGCGACAGCCTGGTGCGCAAGGCCATCGCGGCGGCCAAGATCTACGATGGCGATCCGAGCAATGCCGAATTCGCCGAGCGGATCGCCAAGCTGCCGCTGCAGGAGCAACCCGGCACGCTGTGGGACTACGGCAATTCCTACGAGGTGCTTGGCCGGGTGATCGAGGTCGCCTCCGGCAAGTCGTTCTATGAGTACCAGAAAGGGCGGCTGTTCGATCCGCTCGGGATGAAGGATACCCGCTATTATCTGACCACCGAGGAACAGAAGGCGCGGATGGCGCAGCCGATGCCGAACGACGCCGACTTCCGGGTCGGGCGGCCGAGCCGGCCGGACATCGTCAAGAAATGGGAATCCGGTGGCGGCGGCCTGACCTCGACGCCGTCCGACGTGATCCGCTTCGTCCGCATGCTGCACAACAAGGGCGAGCTC
>NZ_QTKI01000686.1:0-1416 GCF_010820945.1 Rhodopseudomonas sp. BR0C11 | reverse complement strand
CCAGGTGCTCCAGCCACGCCCGCTTCGCCGTCGGCGGCCGCCTCAGATGAGGCGCAGGACGAGCCGCTGTGGATGCGGATTTGGCGCGGGGATCTGGTGCGGATCGGCATTCTTGCCGTCGCGCTGGGCACGCTGACGCTGATCTTCTTCTTCCAGAACCAATTGGTCCGTCGGCCGACGGTCTATGTCTGGGTGCGCCGCGCGTATCTCACCTTCATCCTGGTCTGGCTCGGCTGGTACGCCAACGCGCAGCTCTCGGTCGTCAACGTCCTGACCTTCACGAATTCGCTGATCACCGAGTTCAGCTGGGATTACTTCCTGTCGGCGCCGTTGATCTTTGTGTTGTGGGCGTCGGTGGCTGCAGCCCTGCTGTTCTGGGGGCGGGGACCGTTCTGCGGCTGGCTGTGTCCCTTCGGAGCGCTGCAGGAGCTGCTTAACAACATCGCCAAGGCACTGAAGGTCCCGCAGTTCAACGTGCCGTGGGGGCTGCCCGAGCGGCTGTGGCCGGCCAAGTACATCGTGTTCCGCGGGCTGTCCCGGCCGTCGATTCACTCCACCGCGGCCGCCGAGCACTTCGCCGAGATCGAGCCGTTCAAGACCTCGATCATTCTCAAATTCGCGCGGGAATGGCCGTTCGTGGTTTACGCGGCGACGCTGCTCGCAGCCGGCCTGTTCGTCGAAAGGTTCTTCTGCCGCTATCTGTGCCCGCTTGGTGCAGCGCTGGCGATCCCGGGCCGTATCCGGATGTTCGAATGGCTGCGCCGCTGGCCGGAATGCGGCTCGCCGTGCCAGCGCTGCGCCAAGGAATGCCCGGTGCAGGCCATCCACCCGGAAGGGCACATCAACGTCAACGAGTGCATCTACTGCATGCACTGCCAGGAACTGTATTTCGACGACCACCGCTGCCCGCACATGATTCAGCTGCGGCTGAAGCGGGAAAAGCGCGAAGCGCTGTCGTCGACATCGATGCGCGGCGGCAAAGGTCCCGCGACCGTGATCCTCGCCGGGGGCAAGCCGCTTGCCGCCCAGCCGGCGGGCGCCACTCAACCACCTCCAGCACAGTAAAACCCCAAGGAGAGCACTATGGGCGACCAGGATCACGGACACGGCCTTAGCCGACGAACGCTACTCGGAAGCAGTGCCGTCGCGGCCGGCGTCGGCATCGTCGGCGGCGCGACCCTCGGCACCGGCGGCACGCTGATCGCGACCGCGGAAGCGCAGACCAAGCCGAGCAGCCCGGCGCGTCCAGCGATTCAGAAGAGTGAAGTCCATCCGGGCGAGCTCGACGAATACTACGTGTTCTTCTCCAGCGGCCAGTCGGGCGAGCTGAGGATCGTCGGCCTGCCGTCGATGCGCGAGCTGATGCGAGTGCCGGTGTTCAACCGCTGCAGCGCTACCGGTTGGGGCCCGACCAAC
>NZ_QTKI01000685.1:0-1417 GCF_010820945.1 Rhodopseudomonas sp. BR0C11 | reverse complement strand
GCCTGGGCGACCGCCGGGCCCGACACTTTCAGCCGGCCGAAGGTCTTGCCGTCCCACGGCTGATCCTTGCCGGCGTCGTCGGTGATCTTCATCTCGACGCCGAACGGCGGGTAGCCCTGGGTCGCCAGCACGTCGAGCCGGGCGTCGCCGGTGGTCTGGTCGAACGGTGGCTTCAGCGTGGCGAGCGTGCCGAGCGGGCTCATCTCGGTCATGCCCCAGGCGTGGCGGGCTTCGGCGCCCATGTCGACGAACGCCTTGATCATCGAGCGCGGCATCGCCGAGCCGCCGCACACCACCATCTTCAGATGCGGCAGCGTCAGCTTTTCCTTCTGCATATATTGCAGCAGCATCAGCCACACGGTCGGCACGCCGGCGGTGTGGGTGACCTTCTCGGTCGACAGCAGCTCATAGACGGACGCACCATCGAGCTTGGCGCCGGGCATCACCAGCTTGGTGCCCATCGACGGCGCCGAGAACGCGATGCCCCAGCTATTGGCGTGGAACAGCGGAACCACCGGCAGCATGGTGTCGGCGGCACGGGTGCCGAGCGCGTCCGGATTGTTGGCCATCAGCGCGTGCAGCACGTTGGAGCGGTGCGAATACAGCACGCCCTTCGGATCGCCGGTGGTGCCCGAGGTGTAGCACATCGCCGCCGCGGTGTTCTCGTCGAAGGTCTTCCACGCGAAGTCGCCGTCGGCTTCCTTCAGCCACTCTTCATACGCGATCGCGTTCTTCAGCGTGGTCTGCGGCATGTGCTCGGCGTCGGTGAGCACGACGAAGCGCTCCACGCTCGGAATCTGGTCGGCGATCTTCTCCAGCACCGGAACGAAGGTGAGATCGGTGATCATCACCCGGTCCTGGGCGTGGTTCACGATCCAGGCGATCTGGTCCGGAAAAAGCCGCGGATTGACCGTATGGCAAATCGCGCCGATTCCCATAATGCCGTACCAGCATTCCAAATGCCGGGCGGTGTTCCAGGCGATCGTCGCGACGCGGTCTCCGAGCTTGATGCCGGCGCGATCCAGCATCTGGCTGACTTTCAGTGCCCGCTGATGGATCTGCGCATAGGTGGTACGGACGATCGGACCCTCGACCGAGCGGGTGACCACCTCCTGGTTGCCGTGGATCCGGGCCGCGTGCTCGATGATCCGATGACACAGCAAAGGCCAGTCTTGCATCAGTCCAAGCATCCGAATTTTCCTCCTGTTCGTTATCCCCTTGGGATTGGTGCTGACTTTAGCGCTTACCCGCTTTGCGGAAAACGGTCTTGTTTTCAGGCGCTCCGCGGCAAAGCGCCATTCTGGGTCCTGATGATCGCGCTGGTTGCAGGCGGCACCTCGGCCGCCGGCGCGCGAGAGCATGTGCCGCTGCCGAAGCCGCGTCCGGCCGAAGCGCCGCAGATCAATGCACGCGAGGC
>NZ_QTKI01000684.1:0-1435 GCF_010820945.1 Rhodopseudomonas sp. BR0C11 | reverse complement strand
GAGCGGATCGGGCGCGACTGGCCCATCAGGAAGATCTCGTTCATGCGGACGGCGAAGATCTGGCCGCTGACGTCCTTGGCGGCGTCGCCGAGCAGATACACCGACAGCGGCGCGATCTTCTCCGGGCCCATCTGCTGCATCCGTGCGACGCGGGCCTTCTCGTCCTCGGTCTCGGTCGGGATGGTGCCGATCAGGCGCGACCAGGCGAACGGCGACACGCAGTTGGAGCGGACGTTGAAGCGCTGCATGTCGAGCGCGATAGACTTCGACAGGCCGACGATGCCGAGCTTGGCGGCCGCATAGTTGGCCTGGCCGAAATTGCCGATCAGGCCCGAGGTCGAGGTGAAGTGCACGAACGAACCGCTCTCCTGCTCGCGGAACAGCCGGGCGGCGGCGTGCGAGACGTAGAACGTACCCATCAGGTGCACCTTGATCACCTGCTCGAAGGCGTCGATGCTCATGCGGTGGAAGATCGCGTCGCGCAGGATGCCGGCGTTGTTCACCACGCCGTCGAGCTTGCCGTAGGTGTCGACCGCCTGTTTGACGATCTTGCTGGCGGGAATCGCCTCGGCGACGGTCTCGAAATTCGCGACCGCGGTGCCGCCTTCCTTCTTGATTTCTTCGACGACCTGCTCGGCCGGCGCGGCGTCGGTGCCCGAGCCGTCGGAAGCGACGCCCGGATCGTTGACGACCACCTTGGCGCCTTCGCGCGCCGCGAGCAGCGCGATCTCGCGGCCGATGCCGCGTCCCGCGCCGGTGACGATGATGACTTTGCCGTCCAGTGCCTTGGCCATTGTTTCTTCCTTCTTTGTTTAACTGAGGCGATGCCACTTAGTTCAGCGTCATGCGCGGGCTCGACCCGCGCATCCATCCTCTTCGCGAAGAAGATGGATTGCCGGGTCAAGCCCGGCAATGACGACAACAACTATGCGACGTCGACGTTACTTCTCGTTGGTGAAGATGATCGTGCCGCTTGCGGCGAACATGCCGCCGACGCCGTGGCAGACCGAGATCTTCGCGTTCGGCACCTGCGCGGGCGCGATGCCGCGCATTTGCCGGACGCTTTCCTGCAACGCGTACATGCCGTACATGCCCGAGTGCATGTAGGACAGGCCGCCGCCGTTGGTGTTGAGCGGCAGCTTGCCGCCGGGGCGGGTGTTGCCGTCGGCGATGAATTTGCCGGTCTCCTCATACGGCATGAAGCCGAGGTCGCCGAGGCCGAACAGCGGCAGGTGCGCGAACGCGTCGTAGATCATCAAATGATCGACGTCGCTGTGCTTGATGCCAGCCTCGCGGAACGCGGTCGGGCCCGCCACCTTGAAGGCGCGCGAGGAGTTGAAGGTCTCCATCTGGCTGACCATCGGCGTTTCCACGCTCTCGCCGGTGCCGAGCACATAGACCGGCTTGTGCGGGAAGTCCTTGGCGCGATCGGCCG
>NZ_QTKI01000683.1:0-1436 GCF_010820945.1 Rhodopseudomonas sp. BR0C11 | reverse complement strand
TCACCAGATTGACCGGCGCGCTGGATGAGCCGGAATCCTTGCGCAGGTAAGCTGCGGTTTCATTCAGCACGATATTCTGAATATCTACCGCGCCATTGCCGGCGATCGCCATAGCGGTCGCGTCGACATCGATCTGCACGGTCGGGTTCTTGCCGGAGAGCGCGTCGGATTCGAATTTCGGCGGGATCTCGACGACGAACACGTAGCGACCGGTGTCCATCGCAGAATCGATTTCGGATGGAGCAATGGGTTCGGCGGCGCGGAACAGCGGCGGAAGCATCGCGGCGGCGATGCGGCGCGACAGTTCAGAGTGATCCTCGTCGACCACCGCAACTCGCGCGGCCTCGACTTCCAGCTTGGCACCCGTGGCGATCGTGTAGATCGCGACGCTGAAGACGTAGATGATGAAGCCGAGCAGGATGGGGTCGGCCCATAGGCTGCGCAGCTCCTTGCCGGTGAGACGATAGATATGCCGTAGCATCGAGCCCATCGTCACGCCTCCTGCTTGCGCAGCGCAAGGATCGCACCAATCAAATACACCAAGCCAAACCCGAACAGAATCAGCAGGTTCGGCGCCAGCATCCAGAAGCTCATGCCTTTGGTGAAGGCGCCGATACTGACCTCCTGAAACCAGGCCGCAGGGAACGCCTCACCGAACCACCGCCCGGTCTGCGACAGCGACGATACAGGGACCAGCAGGCCGGAGAAGTTGACGGCCGGGATGATCGAAATGATCGCGACGATGAAGATCGCGGCGATCTGCGTGCTCAGGAACGACGAGAACAGTACGCCGAGCGCCGTTGTGGAGAACACGTAGAGCAGCGCGCCGCCGACGAGTGCGACGACCGAGCCTCGCACCGGAACGCCGAAGATCACGATCGCTCCGAGCAGCAACAACATGAAGCTGAAGAACGACAGCAGCGCGTAGGGGATCTGCTTGCCGAGCAGGAATTCCGTCGCGGTCACGGGCGTCGACCGGAAGTTTGTGATCGAGCCGACTTCCTTCTCGCGGACCACGCCGACGGCGGTCAGCATCGCCGGGATCAGCATCAGGATCAGCGTAATCACGCCGGGAATGATCGAGTACACGCTCTTGAACGCCTGGTTGTAACGGAACCGGGTCTCGATGTTGATCGGCGCGGTGGGTGACGCCATCGCATGCCGCCGATACTGCTCGGCCAGATAGGCTTGCGACAGTCCGGTGACGTAGGAGCGAATGGTCTCGGCGCGGAACGGCATCGCACCGTCGATCCACACCGCCACTTCCGGCGACTTGTTGGTCAACAGGTCGCGTCCGAATCCGTGGGGCACTTCGATTACCAGCTTCAATTCGCCGCTGGCGAGCCGCCGATCGATGTCTGCCGCGGATTTGATATCCGGCGCCTGCTGGAAGTATCGCGACCCCGAGAAACTCTCGAGAAGTTCGCGACTCTCCA
>NZ_QTKI01000682.1:0-1441 GCF_010820945.1 Rhodopseudomonas sp. BR0C11 | reverse complement strand
GGAGAAGCGGCGCCCTCACATCAGCTCGGAGATTCCCTTCGCGGCGCTGAGCAGCGCGACGCCGCCGAGGCTGGCGATCGAGACGTGGCGGTGCAGCCGCTCGCTGCCGCGGCGGAAGCCCTGTTCACCGATCCAGGTGCCGAGCATCATCACCGGCAATGCCATCGCGGCCAGCCACAGCACATTCACGCTCGCCAGACCGACCAGCGCGATGCTGGTGAAGCCGGCGATCGATGTGGCGAGGAAGAACACCAATAGCGACGCCCGCACCACCACGGCGGGAAACGGCCCCGACATGTAGTAGACGATCGCCGGCGGGCTCGGCATCGCGGCGAGGCCGTTGAACAGGCCGCACAGCATGCCGACGCCGGTCGTCACCGGCCGCGATGGAATCGCCTCGATGGCGAAGCCGCGGCCGAGCACGACCACCGCGGCGGCCGTGATGGTCGCGATCACGATCCGCGCCACCGGTGCCGGAGCGACGCTGAGCGCCAGTGCCCCAATGGGCGAACCGATCACCGCGCCAACGATCAGCCAGTGCAGCGACGCCCAGTGGGCATCACGATGGTTGCGGCGAAGATCGTTGAGGCCGCCGAGCAGCTGCAGCAGCACGGCCACCGGCACGGCTTTGGCCGGAGCCATGAACATGCCCATCAGCGGCACCGCCGCGAGCGCAAAGCCGAACCCGGTGAAGCCCCGCAACAAAGCGGCCGCCAGCACCGCGCTCAGCACGCCGGCGATCGCCATCGGCGATGGCAGCGTCGACAGGAAGCTGGCGGATGCCTCGGCGATTAACTCATGCATCGCCGTCGTCACCGCATATCGATGACGACGGTCTTCTTCTTGGTGAAGTGCTCGAGCATCGCCTCCAGCGACGCTTCCTTGCCGAGGCCGGATTTGCGGAACCCGCCATAGCTCAGGTTAGGCTGGATGGTGAGGTTCTGGTTGACCTGAACGTAGCCGGCATCGAGCCGCTGCACGGTGCGCAGCGCACTGCGCAGATCATTGGTCCATACCGTCGCGGCGAGGCCGAAGTCGCTATCGTTGGCACGCGCGATGACATCGTCCTCGTCATCCCACGGCTGCACGCAGACCACCGGCCCGAAGATTTCCTCGCGCATCAGCGGCGAATCCTCCGGCACGCCGGTGATGATGGTCGGCTGCAGGAACAGGCCGTCTTTCAGATGCGCCGCGCCGGGCAGCTCGCCGCAGCGGTCGACCTTGGCGCCGGCGGTGCGCGCACCGAGATCGATATAGGATTCGATCTTGGCCTTCTGCCGCTGCGAGATCACGGTGCCGATGTCGGTCGCCTCATCCAGCGGATCCCCGATCTTCAGCTTGCTGATCGCCTCACGCAACGCCGCCACGAAAGCGTCGATCAGCGAGGCGTGGACGTAGATCCGGCTCGCTGCGGTGCAGCTCTGGCCCTGGCGGGTGAACC
>NZ_QTKI01000681.1:0-1447 GCF_010820945.1 Rhodopseudomonas sp. BR0C11 | reverse complement strand
GCCCCCGTTGCTGCGCAGCGCCAGCTTGGCCTGCAGCCGGCCATCGAGCCGGTCGAAATCGGCCAGCCCGTCGAGCAGCGGCAGCGCATGCACGCCGCTGAGATCGCCCTGCAGGTCGAATGTCGGCACCGCACCGGAGGCGTCGATCGCCAGCGTTCCGGTCGCTTGTCCGCCATAGGCGGCGAGACGGCTCGCTTGCACCGCCAGCACCCCGCCGGCGCGCTTGGCGTCGGCCGAGGCCGGTGCGATCCGGGCCGGACCGATGTTCAGCTCGGTGGCGGACAGCTGCAGTTCGGCATCGACGTAGTTCAGGCCGGCGAAATCGAGCGGCGTTTCGCTCCACGGTGAGCCGGGAGGAGCGGTGCGGGTGATGGCGACCAGGTCGAGCCGCTGAAAGTCGAGGTCGAGCTTGACCAGCGGCTTGCCGGCGACGTCCACCGAGGCCCAGCCGTTGAACGGTGCGTCGCCCAGTCTGCCGCTGACGCCGTTGATCGCCAGCGTGGTGCCGCGCAGCCGCGCTTCCGCTTTGGCGCTGAGCCGCGACGTCAGCAGCCCCGGCGCGTCGAGCGTGAGATCGATCAGCATCGGCCGCTTGTCATCCGCCGGCGGCGTGGCGGTGAGTTCGAACGACACCGGCGAGCGGCCGAGCGTGGCCGAGCCGCTGGCGGTGATCGGCCCCTCGGTATCCTCACGTTCGATGTCGGCCTGAATGCCGGCAATGCGGCGTTCGACGCGGTCGGCCGTGCTGGTCATCACCACGACGCCGTCCTGAACCACGATGCGTTCGATGTCGGCGAGCTCGGCGCTCCCTTTACGCGCGGGCGCTGGCGTGGGGCCGGCCTCGTCGCGCCGGCGCAGCAGCGGCAGGTGTAGTTCCGGACTGATCAGGGTCAGCTCGGTGAGCCGCGGCGTCGCCGAGATCAGGCTGGTCAACGGCAGTTCGGCGCGGACGGTCGCGATCTTCAGCCGCGGATCGGTGGTGCGGCCGCCCGGCAACTCGGCACTGACATCGTGCAAGGTGAGCGCGACCGCCGGAAACAGCCGGACGGTGCCGGCCCCGGCGATCGTCACCCGATAGCCGGTGTCGCGCTCGATCCGGCTCTGGATTGCGCCGGTCAGCGCGCCGGCCGGAATTCCGATCGCGATCAGCAGCGTGGCCGCGACGAGGAGCAGAGCCGCCATGGCGCCTGCGATCCTGATCGGCTTCATCTCGGCTCCTTACGCATCCGGCTGCTCGCTGATCCGCGCCGTCCTAGCCACGCCAGAACGACGGCTTTTTGGTTGTCGCCGCCGACTCGGTGCCGGCCGGTGGTGTCGCCGCCGCCGGCACGGCTTCGGCCGCGTCACGGGCGCTGCCGCTGAGCAGTCGTTTGCCGACCGCCCAGAAGCCGCGGCCGACATCATCCATCATCATGAACACCGCCGGCACGAAGATCAGCGACAGCAC
>NZ_QTKI01000680.1:0-1452 GCF_010820945.1 Rhodopseudomonas sp. BR0C11 | reverse complement strand
CCTTGACCTCGGCGCGCAGCTCGGGCGGCAGCTTGTCGGGGTCGCTGTTCAGAAACTCGTCGGTCTTCTTGAAGTGCGACTTGTTATAGTCGGCACGCAGCTCGTTCATCATCGCGGTCCATTCGGCCCGCACCAGGCTGACGTCGAGCTTGTCCATCGCCGCGTAATCGGTCGTGTAGAACCGCGGCGTCAGGATGGTATCTTGCTTGGCGATGTTGAGGCTGTCGACGCTGCCCTTGATGTCCGGCCGCGTTCGCAGCGCGCCTTGGGCGCCACCCTCCATTGGAATCATTGAACCCTCCCGGTCGAAAAGCTGACTTCGTACAGTTCGGTCAGTTCACGGTAGCCTTCGAACCGCGCGCGAATCTTGTCGAGAAGACCGGCACGGACCACGGTTGCGGTGCGACGAACGACCAAACGTTCGCCGAAGTCGACGTGGGTCGGCGCATCATGAACCAGGACTTCGTCGCCAGGTCCGATTTCGATGTCGCCGTCGAGAGTGACGTGCGCATGCAGGGTTTCCGAGGTCTGTTCGATCTCGACCGTGCAGGGGACGTCGAAGCTCGTGCGTTTCCCTAGTCCGAACATGCTTATTTCGAAGCGCCCTTCTCGTTGAGGATCTCATTATTGGAGGTGGTTTGATCGGTGCCGTTGCCGGCGGGCATCAACTGCGAAAAGGCGCGCAGATTGTCGGCGCCGAACGCGTTGAGGTCGATCACCTTGTTGGTGACCGGATCGGTCAGCGTGTACTGACCGTTGACGTAGCGGGCGAGCTTGAACGACGGCTGCGAGCCGACGCCGGCGAGTTGACGCTCGCGCGCCAGCCCGTGCAACACCACGCGGACGAAGCCGGACTGACCCGGCTGCAACGACTTCACCAAGCTGCGATCGGAAGTCCGATACACGAGCACGGCGCCGTCGGGACTGTCTTCGAAGTTCAGGTCGAGGCTTTCGACCATCGCCGGAGGGGTCATTCGGGAATGACCGACCCCGGTCAGTCGGGCGGTTGCCGCCACAGCAATCGTGAATAACACGACCGCCGCAGCCGCGATCAAAGCGCCCTTCGGAACATTGAGATTGTGCGCGGCCTCGCTCATCTCGATCTCCGTTTAGGCTACTGCCGGTGCGGTGGGACTTGGCAGCGGACCGTCTTCTGGGCCGCTACTGGTGGATTGTACGATCGCCACCGCGGAGCTGTCGGTCTGCGCCTTCACCGCTTCGGTGAGTTTGGCAGCGACTGCGGCGACGTCCGGGACCGAATTGAGCATCGGCTCCGGATTGTTGATGTACCAGGGCCGCACATGCGGCCACAGCAGCACGTAGGATGCGCGCTTGTCGTCGATGACCCGCAGGGGGATATCGCCGCTGCCGTCACGATTCTGGCGGAGGTCGCCGTTGGCGATCCGGGTCAACGGGATGTTGATCGTGATCGGCAGCGCCCCGCCCATCTGA
>NZ_QTKI01000679.1:0-1458 GCF_010820945.1 Rhodopseudomonas sp. BR0C11 | reverse complement strand
CGACTGCCGGGGCGCCGCGCGCGTTTGATGCGCTGTCCGGCGAGGTTCATGCCAGCGCCCAGTCGGCGCTGCTCGACGACAGCCTGCTCCTGCGGGAGGCGGTGCTCGGGCGGATGCGGCAGAGCGGGGGCGCCGACACGGTGCTCGCCACCGGCCCCAGCGTCTGGGCGCAGGGCATCGGGACCTGGGGCCGCAATGGCAGCGACGGCAATGCGGCGGAGGCGACCAGCTCGGTCGCCGGCTTCGTCAGCGGCGTCGACTATCGCTTCGGCGCCGGCTGGCAGGTCGGCCTCGCGGGGGGCACAACGAGCTCCACCGTCACGGTCCGCGACCGCGCCAGTTCGGCCGATATCGATACCGCGCATCTTGCCGGTTACGCGTCCGGCGAAGCCGGCGCGTGGCGGCTGCGTGCGGCCGCCGCCGCCAGCTTCAGCACGCTGTCGACCAGCCGGTCGGTCAGCTTCCCTGGCGTCACCGACATCGCCGGCGCCCGCTACGATGCCACCACCGCGCAGGCGTTCGGCGAGATCGGCTACCGCGTGCCGGTCGGGCAGGCCGTCGCCGAGCCGTTCGGCGGGCTGGCGCTGGTGCACCTGCATCGCGACGCATTCACCGAAGGCGGCGGCATCACCGCGCTGGCGGGGACCAGCCGCAAAGACGACATCGGCTTTTCGACGCTGGGCGGCCGGCTGACCACCAGCTTCACGCTGTCGCCCGGTCTGGTGGCTATGCCCCGGCTGGCAGCGTCGTGGCAGCACGCGTTCGGCGCCACGGCTCCGATCGCGGATCTGGCGTTCCGCAGCACCGCCGAGCCGTTCGCGGTCGCCGGCGTGCCGCTCGATCGCGACGCTGCGCTGGTCGAATGCGGCTTCGATCTGCAGCTCGGTCCGCAGGCCCGGGCCGGACTATCGTACGCTGCCCAGCGCGGCGAGCGGGGCCGGCGCGACCAGGTCCGCGGCCTGTTGAGCTGGCAGTTCTGACCTGTCTCCGTTGCCGTCCCCGGCCTTGTGCCGGGCATTGCCGTCTTCTACAGACGTTGCTCCGCAAAACAGAAATGGCCGGGACGGGCTCGGCCATGACGAGGCGATTCCATGCACGACATCAAAGCGATCCGCGACAATCCGCAGGCCTTCGACGCAGCGTTCACAAGGCGCGGTCTGGCGCCGATCGCCGATAGCCTGATCAAGCTCGACGAAGCCCGCCGCGCCGCGGTGCAGGCTGCCGAGCAGGCCCAGGCGCGGCGCAATGCGGCGTCGAAGGAGATCGGCGACGCCAAGAAGGCCAAGGACAACGCCCGCGCCGAGGCGCTGATGGCCGAGGTCACTGAACTGAAGACCACGATGCCGGCGCTCGACGCCGCGGTGAAGGAGGCCGACGAGGCGCTGAAAAAGGCGCTGTCGGAGATCCCGAACCTGCCGCTGCCTGAGGTGCCGGAGGGCGCGGACGAGCACGGCGATG
>NZ_QTKI01000068.1:0-16357 GCF_010820945.1 Rhodopseudomonas sp. BR0C11 | reverse complement strand
CCTGATGATGCAGCAGATAGCCGCTGGTGCGCCCGGCGCGCGCGAGCGCACCAGCGGCTATCTGCTGCATCATCAGGTCCGCACCGTCGATTCCCAACTTGCGGTATTCAAGGAAGTCACCTGCGATCAGGCAGTACTGAGCGATCCGGCGACCGCACCGGCTGAGATCGCGCAGGTGCTTCGGAGCGCGCTCGAATTGTCGCTGCCGGTGTACATCGAGTTTCCGCGCGACATGGTCGACGCCAAGGTCGACCCGGTGCCGAAGCTGCCGCGGCGCGAGGCCGACGCCGGCTCGCGGGACGAGTGCGCGCAAGAAATCCTGGATCGGATCGCCAAGGCGAAGTCGCCGGTGATGGTGGTGGACGTCGAAATCCGCCGCTACGGCGTCGAGCAGCAAGTCGCCGCGCTGGCGCGCAAGCTCGGCCTGCCGGTGGTGACGACATTCATGGGCCGCGGCCTTCTCGAGGGGGCCGACGACGTCGTGGCCGGCACCTATCTCGGCGCCGCCGGCGATCCGGATCTGTCGGCCCTGGTCGAGAGCGCCGATCTGGTGCTGATGTTCGGTGTCATCCTGTCGGATACCAATTTCGCGCTGTCCTCGAATATGACCGATCCGCGCCGTACCGTGCTGGCGACCGGACGCGAGGTGCAGATCGGCCACCACGTCTATCGCGACCTGCCGCTGGCTGACCTGATCGCCGGTCTCGACGCCCACGCCTCGCAGCATCCGCCGCGGCCGCGCAATGTCGGGAAGGGGATGTCCTATCCCCGTGGGCTGACTCTCGATGCGTCGCCGATCGCGCCGTCGGACATCGCCACCGCGATCAACGATCTGTTCGACCGCCACGGCAAGATGCCGATGACCGCCGATATCGGCGATTGCCTGTTCACCGCGATGGAGATCGACAATACCGCGCTGGCGGCCCCGGGATACTACGCGGGCATGGGGTTCGGCGTGCCCGCCGGCATCGGCGTTGCCGCGACCGGCCTGCGGCCGCTGGTGCTGGTCGGCGACGGTGCGTTCCAGATGACGGGCTGGGAGCTTGGCAACTGCAAGCGCTACGGCCTCGATCCCATCGTGGTGCTGTTCAACAATTGCAGCTGGGAAATGCTACGGGTGTTCCAACCGGAATCGAAGTTCAACGACCTCGACGACTGGCACTTTGCCGATATCGCCCATTCGATCGGCGGCTTCGGCGAGCGGGTCACGACCCGCGCCGAACTTGCCGCGGCACTGCAGCGCGCGGTCGAGCGGCGCGGGGTGTTCTCACTGATCGAAGTGATGCTGCCGCGCGGCGCGACCTCTCATACGCTGGCGAGGTTCGTCACCGGCTTCAAGGCGGCGCGTGAACGAATGAAGTGACGGCGCGGCGATCCGCCGTGTCCTCGGGGCGGTTTTCTGCGTAACATGCGCGCGAATCCGCATCGTTCCAGGACCGCCATGACGCAGCCTTCCTTCGCCACCCACGAGGTGTTCAACCAGTCGCCGCCGCTTCCGGACCTCGACCTGTTGGGCGCCGACCGGCCGCTGCTCGAGGCGGTCACTTTCAATCAGGGGGCTAACGCTCATATCGAGCTCGAAGCCTTCGGCAAGGCGTGGGGCACCACCGAGATGGCCGAACGCGGCCGTCTCGCCAACGAATACCCCCCGAAGCTGAAGACCTTCGACGCCAAGGGCGTGCGCCGCGATCAGGTCGAATTCCATCCGTCCTATCACGAGCTGATGGCGGAGAGCTTCAAGGCCGGCCTGCACAACTCCACCTGGGACGCACACGGCAAGCCCGCCGGCAATGCGTCGGAAGTGGTGCGTGCCGCTAAGTTCTACATGGCCGCTCAGGTCGAGACCGGTCATCTCTGTCCTGTGACGATGACACGCGCGTCGGTCGCGGCGCTCGGCTCGCAGCCGGACCTGCTGGCGCAGGTGATGCCGGTGCTCGGCACCCGTCAGTACGATCCGAGCTTCGCGCCCTGGACCGCCAAGCGCGGCATGAGCATCGGCATGGGCATGACCGAGAAGCAGGGCGGCACCGATGTGCGCACCAATGCGACGCGTGCGTTCCGGGATGGCGACGCCTACCGCATCGTCGGCCACAAATGGTTCATGTCGGCGCCGATGTGCGATGCCTTCCTGGTATTGGCGCAGGCCGACGAGGGACTGAGCTGTTTCTTCATGCCGCGGTTTCAGCCCGATGGTTCGGTCAACGAGATCCGTTTCCAGCGGCTGAAGGACAAGCTCGGCAATCGCTCCAACGCCTCGTCCGAGGTCGAGTTCACCGGCGCCTACGCGCTGCCGGTCGGCGAGCTCGGCCGTGGTATCCGCACTATCATCCAGATGGTGCAGCTGACGCGGCAGGATTGCGCGATTGCGTCCGCCGGCCTGATGCGGTCGTCGCTCGCTCATGCGCTGCATCACACCCGGCATCGCACCGTGTTTCAGAAGCGGCTTGCCGACCACTCGCTGATGATATCAGTGCTCGCCGACATGGCGCTGCAGGTCGAGGCTTCGGTGGCGCTGGTGATGCGGCTGTGCCGCGCGTTCGACGAGGCGCCGAACGATCCGCTCGAAGCCGCCTATATGCGGCTGCTGACACCGGCGGTGAAATACTGGATCTGCAAGTCGGCGCCGCCGTTCGTGTATGAAGCGATGGAATGCCTCGGCGGCAATGGCTACGTCGAGGACGGCATCCTGGCGCGGCACTATCGCGAGGCGCCGGTCAATGCGATATGGGAAGGCTCGGGCAATGTGATGTGCCTCGACGTGCTGCGGGCGATGTCGCGCGAGAGCGATGCCGGCACCGAAGTGCTGCAGGCGCTGATCCAAGATACGTCGGCGCTCACCGGCGGACCGGCGGCGGCCGGCCTGATCGCCCGCGCGCTGCTGCAGGTCGACAACGAACGCACCGCGCGGCTCGCGGTCGAGATGCTGGCGAAGCTCGCTGCGGCTGCCGCGCTCAATGAAATCCACCCGCCGCACGCCGAGATGTTCGCGCGCACCCGGCTGGTGCCCGAGCCGGCAACGCTCTACGGCGCCGCCGATATTCCCGGCGAGATCGCCAAGGGTCTGTTGGGACGCGTGCTGCCGGAGATGTGAGGCGGGGACATCAACTCCGTCATTGAGAGCAAAGCGAAGCAATCCAGAGGCTTCGTGCACTGAGTTGCTGGATCGCTTCGTCGCTTCGCTCCTCGCGATGACGAGAGTTAGACGCTCATTCAGCCGACCGCTTCGCCTTCCGAGAAGTACCAGCGGCCGCGGGCTTTACGGAATTGCGAGCGTTCGTGATGGCTGTGCTCGGGGCCGCCGCCGCGGCGGAAACGGGCGACGAACTCGACGGTGCCGCGGCTGCCTTTCTCGCTGCTGCCGAGCACCCGCAGTTCGAGAAAGTCGGACTCCTCCATCCAGGCGCGGTTGACGTCGTGATCAAACAGATCGCGCCGTTCCGGATCGGTGGTCTCGACGATGTAGTCGAAGTCTTTCAGCGCGTAGGCTGCGTAGCGCGACCGCATCAGCGCTTCCGGCGAGGTCGCGGGCCGGGTGCGGGCGAGCAGGGGACCGCAGCAGTTGTCGTAAGTCTTTCCCGAGCCGCACACGCAATTCATCGCATCGATCCTGTTACCTGCTCACTCGGCCCGGCGTAGCGCCGCGAGCCGGTCAAGCGCGCCCTGCAGGATGAAGATCGCCGCGTGCTCGTCAATGACCTTGGCCCGTTTCGCCCGGCTGACGTCGTTGGCGATCAGCTCGCGCTCGACCGCGGCGGTCGACAGCCGCTCGTCCCAGAGCCCGATCGGCAGTTCGGTGAGCCGGGAGAGATTGCGCGCGAAGGCGCGGGTCGACTGCGCCCGTGGGCCTTCGCTGCCGTCCATGTTGAGCGGCAGGCCGAGCACGAAGCCGCAGGCGGTGCGTTCGGCCGCCAGCGCCAGCAGCCGGGCCGCATCCGCGGTGAACGCCTTGCGGGCGATGGTCTCGACGCCGGTGGCGAGCTTGCGGTCCGGATCGGACGCGGCGACGCCGATCGTCTTGGTGCCGAGGTCGAGGCCGAGCAGGCCACCGCGGGCCGGCCAATGCGCGGCGGCTTCGATCAGAGGAAGGATCAGGGCAGGCATGACGCCCGCATAGCACGCGCGGTCGACTTGCCAAAACATCCATTGGTTCGTCGTGAGGAGGCGAGGCGCCATAGCGGAGCCACGAGGCGGCGTGTAAAAGGGGCCTCGGCGGGCAACGAGGCTGCGCCGCTTCCCCCTACAATCGCGAGAGCCTGATCATGTGGCCGGATCGCCGTCTCCTCGACCTGTTCGCTATCGAATGTCCGATTCTGCTCGCCCCGATGGCGGGCGCGATGGATGCGGAACTCGCTATCGCCGCGGCCCGCAGCGGGGCGCTGGCCTCGCTGCCGTGCGCGATGCTGTCGCCGGATAAAGCGCGCGAGCAGGTCGGTATTTTCCGGGAACAGATTTCGGCGCCGATCAATCTGAACTTCTTCTGCCATCAGGCGGTGACGCCGGATGCGGCGCGCGAACAGGTCTGGCGCAAGCGATTGACGCCGTACTTCACCGAGCTCGGGCTCGATCCGGCGATGCCGGCGCCGGCGGCGAGCCGGGCGCCGTTCGATGCGGCGATGTGCGGGCTGGTCGAGGAGCTGAAGCCCGAAGTCGTCAGCTTCCATTTCGGTCTGCCTGAGGCTGCACTACTCGACCGCGTCAAGGCGACCGGTGCCAAGGTGATCGCATCGGCGACGATCGTGCGCGAGGCGATCTGGCTGGAAGAGCACGGCGTCGACGCGGTGATCGTGCAGGGTGCTGAGGCCGGCGGCCATCGCGGCATGTTCATGACCGACGACATTGCGCAGCAGCCGGGATTATTCGCGTTGCTGCCGCAGGTGGTCGATGCGGTAAGGGTGCCGGTGATCGCGGCGGGCGGCATCGCCGACGGTCGCGGCATCGCGGCGGCGTTCGCGCTCGGCGCGGCCGGCGTGCAGATCGGCACCGCGTATCTGCGCTGCCCGGAATCCCGGACCAGCGCGCTGGTGCGGGCCCAGCTCGCGCAGGGCACCGACGAAGCGACCGTGATCACCAATGTGATGACCGGGCGGCCGGCTCGCGGCGTCGCCAATCGCCTGATGCGCGAGGTCGGGCCGGTGTCGCCGGACGCGCCGGCGTTCCCGCACGCGGCCTCGGCCTTAGGCCCGCTGAAGGCTGCAGCCGAGCTGCACGGCAAGACCGACTTCACCAATCTGTGGGCCGGGCAGGCGGTCCGGCTCGGCCGCGACATGCCGGCGGCCGAACTCACCCGCGCGCTGGCCGGTGCGGCGCTGGCGCGGCTCAGCCAGCTCGCCGGCTGAGGCAGGGCCGTCGGCGCACCGAGGTTGCGACGCGAAACCCGGCTCTGCTATACGGCGCAGGTCGATATCTCGCAGAAAGGCCCTATATTATGTCGGTTGACGCCGCCACTGTCCGCCGCATCGCGCATCTGGCGCGGATCGCCGTGACCGACGACGAGGTGCCGCATCTGCAGGGCGAGCTCAATGCGATGCTGGCCTTTGTCGAGCAGCTCTCCGAGGTCGACGTCGATGGCGTCGAGCCGATGACCTCGGTGACGCCGATGCAGATGAAGAAGCGCGCCGACGTGGTCAACGACGGCGAAATCGCCGATCAGGTGGTGGCGAATGCCCCGTCGACCGAGGATCACTTCTTCCTGGTGCCGAAGGTGGTCGAATAAAGGACACGCCGATGTGCCTGCTGTGCGACGACGAGAAGGCCTACCAAGCCTATCTGGACTACCTCGACGCGATGGGCCGGCAGGGCAAGGTCGTCGACGCCGATAAGGCGATGGATGCGGTGCTCGACCAGTTGCAGGCTGCCGACAAGGCTCGCCGCGATGCGCCCGAGAACGACAAGACGCTGTCGCCGTTCTTCTGCAGCCCGGTCAATAAGTAGGCCTCAGGCCTTCTTCAGCTTCCGCACCCGCCGCAGGTCGGCGTTGATCTGCGACTGCCAGCCGCGGCCCAGGGCGCGATAAGCGTCCAGGACGTCGGCGTCCAGCCGCAGCGTCACCGAGCTTTTCGGCTGCGCCCCCAGCGGCGGCCGGCCCCGACGAACGACCTTGCCGTCGATCCGATACTCCGCACGATCAAGCATTTCATCGGTCAATTCCGGTGCATCGTCGGGGTCGATCCAAGGCTTACGTCTGCTTGAATCGCTGGCGGAGCTTTTTCGCTTCTCCGGCATGGCAGTACCTCATCGAAATGATGTGTTGGTCTTCTCCACGAGCCGTCCAGACCATCATCACAGGTCGTCCATTCAGCCATCCTGCGGTGATCTGCCGTAGCTCGCCATGCCCTTTCTGTTCGCTGTCGAAAGTGGCCGAGTCTCCGGCAAACACCTTCGCTGCGTCGATGGCGAAGTCGATCCCGCGTTCCCGCAGGGTGACGTCCCGCTTTGCCGGATCAAATGTGATCGCCATTGAATTATGTAACTACAATAATCTTGCCGTCAATGGTCCGACTGTAACTGGCGGGCAAATCGGTGCAATCGCTTCATTTCCCGGAGGCGCTGTGCTAGCCAGCGCAGCAACAGAGCCGCACGATCCGCGGCGCCCGTGACCGGCCTGTCGCCGGCTTTTATCCAGGCGTGCCCTGAACCATGACCGACCTGACTTCGCTGACGCTGGCCGAGGCCCGCGATGGCCTCGCAAACAAGTCCTTCACCGCGGTCGAGCTGACCGATGCCCACCTCGCGGCGATCGAAGCCGCGCGCGTGCTCAATGCCTATGTGCTGGAGACGCCGGACCAGGCGCGGCAGATGGCGAAGGCCGCGGACGCGCAGATCGCCAAGGGCGAGGGCGGACCGCTGGCCGGGCTGCCGCTCGGCATCAAGGATCTGTTCGCCACCAAGGGCGAACGCACCACCGCGTGTTCCAAGATCCTCGGCGACTTCAAGCCGACCTACGAGTCGACGGTGACGACGCAGCTGTGGCGTGACGGCGCGGTGCTGCTCGGCAAGCTCAACAACGACGAGTTCGCGATGGGCTCGTCGAACGAGACCTCGTGCTTCGGCCCGGTGATCAATCCATGGCGCCGTACCGGCTCCGACGCCAAGCTGGTGCCGGGTGGCTCGTCCGGCGGCTCGGCGGCCGCCGTTGCGGCGGGCTTGTGCCTCGGCGCCACCGCGACCGACACCGGCGGCTCGATCCGGCAGCCGGCGGCGTTTACCGGCACGGTCGGCATTAAGCCGACCTATGGCCGCTGCTCGCGCTGGGGTATCGTCGCGTTCGCGTCCTCGCTGGACCAGGCCGGCCCGATCGCGCGCACGGTGCGCGACAGCGCGATCCTGCTGCGTTCGATGGCCGGTCATGATCCGAAGGACACCACCTCGGTCGATCGGCCAGTGCCCAATTACGAGGCCGCGGTCGGCGGCTCGGTGAAGTGCATGAAGATCGGCATCCCGAAGGAGTATCGGCTCGACGGCATGCCGGCCGAGATCGAGAAACTGTGGAGCCAGGGCGCCGAGTGGCTGAAGGCCGCGGGCGCCGAACTCGTCGAGGTGTCGCTGCCGCATACCAAATACGCGCTGCCGGCCTATTATATCGTGGCGCCGGCGGAGGCCTCGTCGAACCTCGCGCGCTATGACGGCGTTCGCTACGGCGCGCGCGTCAATGGCCGCAACATCATCGAGATGTACGAGAACACCCGCGCTGCGGGCTTCGGCGCCGAGGTGAAGCGCCGCATCATGATCGGCACCTACGTGCTGTCGGCCGGCTATTACGACGCGTACTATCGGCGCGCCCAGAAGGTCCGCACGCTGATCAAGCGCGACTTCGAGCAGTGCTTCGATCAGGGCGTCTCGGCGATCCTGACCCCGGCGACGCCGTCGGCTGCCTTCGGCATCGGCGAGAAGGGCGGCGCTGATCCGGTCGAGATGTATCTGAACGACATCTTCACCGTGACGGTGAACATGGCCGGCCTGCCTGGCATTGCCGTTCCGGCGGGCAGCGACTCGCAAGGTCTGCCGCTCGGGCTGCAGCTGATCGGCCGGCCGTTCGACGAGGACACATTGTTCTCGCTCGGCGAGGTGATCGAGCAGTCCGCCGGCCGGTTCACGCCGGCCAAGTGGTGGACCTGAGTCCGATCGCCCGCACGGGTTTGACGTTGCGTTTGCTGGCGCCGTTGGCCATTCTTGGCCGGGGCAGGGTGTTGCATGAGCGCTGACGACGTCCAAGGTCCACCGCAAGGTGTCGATCAGATCCTCGGATCGCCAAAGCTGGCCGCGGCGATCGAGAGCGACCGCTACAAGCATCTGCTGGACAATGTCCCGGTGGCGATCGCGGTGTCGCGCGGCTGCGGCGCGGACCAGCAGGTGGTCTATATCAACCAGGCGTTCGAAGCGCTGACCTCGCTCTCGAAACCGGATGCCTGCGGACAGGGCTGGTCGTGCCTCGATGGTTTCGCCGACCAGGATGACAGCGTCCGTCTGCTCGGTGCCGCGATCCGCGATGGCGAAGATTTCCTCGGGGTGTTCCGGAAGGTGGCGCCGTCCGATCGGCTGCTGATCGTCCAGGCCTATGCGGCGGTGATCGAGAGCGACGACGGCGTCGAGAGCTATCGGATCGTTGCGCTGGTCGACGTCGGCAGCCGCGAGCGCGCGCAGATCGAGCGGTTCGAAGTCCAGATCCGTGAACGCGATACCCTGATGCGCGAGCTGCAGCATCGGGTGAAGAACAATCTTCAATTGATCACCGCGCTGGTCCGGCTCGAAGCGCGGTCGGCTGCGGAAGGCGAGACCGTGGCGCTGGCGCGGCTCGCCAGCCGGATCGAAGCGCTGACCGCGCTCTACCGGGTGCTGTCGGACGAAAGCCCGCAGGCCGATGGCGGACAGATCGACCTCGGCCAGTATCTGTCGGACATCGCCAACGCGGTGATCCGCGCGAACGCCAGCTCGGACGTCAACTGCGAGGTCAATGCTGGCTATTGCCCGCTGTCGGTGAACATCGCGATGCCGGCCGGGCTGCTGGTCAACGAGATGCTGACCAACGCATTGAAGTACGCCTTCGTCGGTCGCGACGGCGGACGGATCAAGGTGATCTGCGAGACAGACCAGGGCCGCGTCAGGATCATCGTGTCTGACGATGGCGTCGGCCTTCCCGAGGGGCAGAGCTGGCCATCGCCGCGCAAGCTTGGTTCGCTGATCCTGCAGACGCTGAAGGAGAATGCCCGCAACGTCAGCTTTGAAGCGCGCAGCATTCGCGGTCAGGGTGCGTTCTTCACCATCGGCTTCGATGCGCCGTCGTCGCCCGCCGCGAATTGATCGCACAGCGCGCCGCCTTGCTTATGCCACAAGCCGACGGCCAGCTTCCCCCGGTTCCGCAGCGTTAAGTGGACCTGAACCTTTGCAGTCGATGGTCCGCAGCAGCAAACTTGCCGCCCTTTCAACCGGTGTCCTCTCGATGAAGTCGTGGAGAGATCGTCTCCTATCCGCAGCCGCAGCCTGCCTCGTCCTTGCCGGTTGTGCCTCGGTTTACAACACGCCGGTCAACGTGCCGGTCGAAGGGGTGGTCGCCGACAAGGTGGCGTCGGACGTCGGTACGCGCAGCGAAGACGCCATCATCGGCCTCTCGTTCTCGGGCGGCGGCACACGGGCGGCGGCATTCTCGTTCGGCGTGTTGTCGGAGATGGAGCGCCTGCCGCTGCATGGTGCGCGTTCGGCGATGCTCGACCGTGTTGGCTTCGTTTCAGGAGTCTCCGGCGGGTCGGTGACTGCCGCCTATTTCGGACTGAAGGGGCGCGCGGCGCTCTCCGACTTCCGCGAGCGCTTCCTGCTGCGCAATGCGGAGGAGGAGCTCCAGACCACGCTGTCGCTCAACACCATCGGCAAGGCGTTCACCGGCGGCATCAACGACTCCGTCGGCTTCACCCGGTGGCTCGACGCGCATCTGTTCGAGGGCGCGACCTTCGCGCAGCTGCGCGGCGGCGACCGGCCGACGGTGTGGATCAACGCCTCCGACATCTACAATCGCGTGCCGTTCGTGTTCAACAGCACGGCGTTCTCCGCCATCTGCAGCGACCTCGACGCCTATCCGCTGTCGAACGCGGTCGCGGCCTCGGCGGCGGTGCCGCTCGCATTTGCTCCGGCGGTGGTCCAGGCGTTCCCGGGCGCCTGCAATACGCCGCTGCCGCGCTGGGTCCGGCGTGCCGCGACCGAGGGTAACTCGTCGCCGATGCTGAGCTCCTACGCCAAGGCGGTGCTGCGCTATCGCGAGGGCGCGGTGCCCTTCATCAAGCTGCTCGACGGCGGGCTGGTCGACAATTACGGCGTCTCCGCGCTGACGATCGCGCGGGAGTCCTCTGAGACGCCGTACGGTCCGCTGACCCCGCAGCAGGCGGTCAAGCTGCGGCGGCTGATGATGCTGGTGGTCGATGCCAAGACCGGCATCTCGGGTAACTGGGTCGACACCGTCGAAGGTCCGAGCGGCGTCGAGCTGATCAAGGCCGCGGTCGACACTACGATGGATGCCAGCGTCGGCGCCAGCTACACGGCGTTCGACCGCACGATTTCGGATTGGCGCGACAAACTGGTGCGCTGGCGCTGCAGCCTGTCGGCAGCGGACCGCGCGCGCTACGGCGCCGGCCCCGGCTGGGACTGCCGCGACCTGCGGTTCTTCGTCGGCCGTCTGGCGTTCGATCAACTCGAGACACAACGGGCTGCGGCGCTGGAGCGGATCGCCACGCGTTTCGTCCTGCCGCCGCAACAGGTCGACGAGCTGATCTCCGCCGGCCGCGACGTGCTGCGGCAGAGCCCGGTCTTCCGCGCCTTCGCCGCCAGCCTGTAAGCCTGTCGCCGGCCGGGCCTTCGGCCGCGCCGGCGCGCGCCTTGCGCCGGTTGCAGGGGTTTTCTCCGCGCCCGGAGCGGAGTAGAAACCGGCTTATGAACGCACCTGTCAAACCTTCGAAGCTCATCAAGGGCGCCACCGGCGATTGGGAAGTCGTGATCGGGCTGGAGATCCACGCCCAGGTCTCTTCCAATGCCAAGCTGTTCTCCGGCGCGGCCACCGCGTTCGGCGGCGATCAGAACACCCACGTGTCGCTGGTCGACGCCGCGATGCCCGGCATGCTGCCGGTGATCAACGAGGAGTGCGTGCGCCAGGCGATCCGCTCCGGGCTCGGGCTGAACGCCAAGATCCATCTGCGATCGGTGTTCGACCGGAAGAACTATTTCTATCCGGACCTGCCGCAGGGCTACCAGATCAGCCAATACAAATCGCCGATTGTCGGTGAGGGTGAGGTGGTGGTCGACCTGCCGGACGGCGACAGCATCACCGTCGGCATCGAGCGGCTGCATCTCGAGCAGGACGCCGGCAAGCTGCTGCACGACCAGCATCCGACTTCGACATTCGTCGATCTCAACCGCTCCGGCGTCGCGCTGATGGAGATCGTCTCCAAGCCGGACATCCGCTCGTCCGAGCAGGCCAAGGCTTACGTCTCGAAGCTGCGCACGATCCTGCGCTATCTCGGCACCTGCGACGGCGACATGGAGAAGGGCAGCCTGCGCGCCGACGTCAACGTCTCGGTGCGCCGTCCCGGCGAACCTTACGGCACCCGCTGCGAGATCAAGAACGTCAACTCGATCCGCTTCATCGGTCAGGCGATCGAATACGAAGCGCGCCGCCAGATCGGCATTCTGGAAGACGGCGGAACGATCGACCAGGAGACCCGGCTGTTCGACGCCAACAAGGGCGAGACCCGGTCGATGCGGTCGAAGGAAGAGGCGCACGACTATCGCTACTTCCCCGATCCGGATCTGTTGCCGCTGGAATTCACCCAGGCCTATGTCGACGATCTGAAGGCCTGCCTGCCGGAATTGCCGGACGCCAAGAAGGAGCGGTTCGTCAGCGACTTCGGCCTCTCGGTCGAAGACGCAGGCGTGCTGGTCAGCGAGCGCGAGAGCGCCGAGTTCTACGAGGCGGTGCTGGCGCAGTTGAACGATCAGGGCCGCGACGGCAAGCTCGCCGCCAACTGGGTGATCAACGAGCTGTTCGGCCGCCTCAACAAGGACGGTCAGTCGATCGATGCGTCGCCGGTGTCGGCGGCACAGCTCGCTGCGATCGTCGAGCTGATCGGCGAGGGCACCATCTCGGGCAAGATTGCCAAGGAGCTGTTCGAGATCGTCTGGACCGAAGGCGGTGATCCGCGCACGCTGGTGGAACAGCGCGGCATGAAGCAAGTCACCGATCTGTCGGCGATCGAGAAGGTGGTCGACGATATCGTCGCCGCCAATCCAGATAAGGTGGCACAAGTCGTCGCCAAGCCCGCGATGCTCGGCTGGTTCGTCGGCCAGGTGATGAAATCTTCCGGCGGCAAGGCCAATCCGCAGGCGGTCAACGACCTGCTGAAGCGCAAGCTCGGCCTCTGACGAACGACCTTCGTCGTCGCGCGCGAACCGCCGCGACGACGTTTCGTGCGCCCGCGACGGCGGTGGCGCTCGCGAATCAGCCGCATCTTCTCGTGCAGAAAACCCCTGTGCCGGAGCGTTTGGACGCTCCGGTGCGGTATCGCGCCTGAAAATTTTTTCGTTGCCAAAGATTGCGACTCAGAGTCCGCAGACGGCCTCGCGCGACCGACTCGGCGCTCCGCCCGGTTTTGCAAAGTAGTTAGTTAGCTCGATTTGTGAGTTGATGAAATCGCTGCGGCACAGGCGTTTCCTGCGATCTTGACAAGTGCCGATGCAGGTTTTTCGCGCATAACTCGGTTCGCGCGATCGATCTTCCGACGCCTCGTTCGCTAAGACCGCCTGTGCGCGAGGGACAACTCCCATCAACTCTTCCTTAAGCGGGACACTGTTTTTTTCAAAGCGTTGGTGTATTCGGGAATTAGTGCATCTCGATTCCCGAGTGCACGCAGCAGCAATCAAGCCATCTCACTTATCGGAGGGCAACATGGCCAAGAAAGCAGCGAAGAAGGCGGCGACCAAGAAAGCGGCGCCGAAGAAGGCGAAGACCGCGAAGAGCGCGGTGAAGAAGACCGCGAAGAAGACCACCAAGAAGGTCGCCAAGAAGGCCGCCAAGAAGAAGTAAGCTCGCTTTCGAGCGGGTGCCGGCAGCATCACTGCCGGCCGCGTCACTGGACAGGCTCTTCGCACCGCGACACGAGCGAGGTCCTAGTCGACGAGAGGGTGTCGGCGAGACATCAGGTCAGACGACCGGATCCGATAGCGGCAGGGATCACCAGCCGCCGAAGAGCCCGGTAGAAGAAACGGTTTTTCTTCGAACGGTGCGGACGCAAGGTCCGCAGTTTCATGGGCGGCGAGCCGCGTGTGAGATCTGAACCTGACGTGTTCGCCGACGCCCTCGTTGTTTGTGGGGCCCATCGCCCCGCGCCGGCAGGGTCCGGCTATCCAGTTCCATCCCTCCACATTCACCGACTTCGATCAGCCTGCGGCAGCCGTTTGCGCCCGCGGCCCGACGTGTCGTTTCCCCAGGCGGTTGCGGCGATGGTTATCGGTTCGCCAAACCGGAGGGTAAACCGTCTCTCACCGAACTCGAAAAACCATTGCGGCACAGGCGTTTCTCAAAATGCTTCGCGAGGAGTGCCGCGGCGCGTTCAGAAATCGTTCAGTGCAACGCTTAAACTGCTCTTCAAATTTGATCGGCCATGATTGCCCCATAACACGCCGGGTTACGGCGGTGGGGACGACAAACAGAGGACAGGAGCCGCCCTCGGTTCGGCGGCGAAAGATGGAGATCAAAGATGCTGCAGGGACATCTGAATATCGAAACCGCGATGCCGATCGAAGCCGGGGAGAACCCCGATGCGCTGTTCGACCTCGGCCTGCTGTTCGCCTCCGGCCGCGGCGCGCCGGTCGACCTGATCGCCGCGCACAAGTGGTTCAACCTCGCCGCGCTGAAGGGCCGGGCCGACGCGATCGCGTATCGCCGCGAGCTGGCCGAGCTGATGTCGGCCGACGAGATCGCGGTTGCCCAGCGAGAAGCCCGCGCCTGGATCTCCTCGCACTGATGGATCGCTCGCTTCCGCTGACGGAATGCGGCGCTTGGTATCGCCTTATGGTTCGTCCTAAGTCGCGCTGACCGCCGCAACTGACCGCGGATATCTTCTCCTCATGCTCCACAAAGGGAGCTTTCAAAGGAGGAGATGCCCATGAAACTCAAATCAGTATTATGTCTCGTCGCCGGCGCCAGCGTGTTTGCTGCCTCGGCCGCGTTTGCCGGCGAGTTCGGCACGGCCGACGAAGCCAAGGCGATGCTCACCAAGGCCGCTGCTGCGGTGAAGGCCGATAAGGCCAAGGCGCTCGCCGAATTTGCCAAGGGCGAGGGCGGTTTCAAGGATCGCGACCTGTATCCGTTCTGCGGCGGGCCGGACGGCCTGTTCACCGCGCATCCGACCCTGACCGGCAAGAGCCTCAAGGATCTCAAGGACAAGACCGGCAAGCCGCTGGGCGAAGAAATCTACGCCACCGCCAAGGAAGGCGAGGTCAAGGAAGTCGCCTATATGTGGCCGCGCCCGGGCCAGACCGATCCGGTGCAGAAGGTCAGCTTCGTCACCAAGATCGGCGACCAGACCTGCGCGGTCGGCTACTACAAGTAACCCCTTAGGCAGCGAGACGGCGGCGGTGCTCAGCCGCCGCCGGATCTTATTGCACCTTGATGCCTGCCGCGCGGATCACGTCCGCCCAGCTCCGCTTCTCGTCGACGATCTTCTGGCGCAGCGCCTCGGGCGTCGAGGCCTCGGGCATCATCATCTGCGTTTTCAGCTTCGTGATGACGGCCGGATCGGCGAGCGCGACTTCGACCGCGCGGTGGATCGCCGCGATCAGTTCGGGTGAGGTGCTGGCCGGCGCGATCAGCGCGTTCCAGGCGTCCGACTGCACGTCGATGCCGCTCTCCTTCAGCGTCGGCACGTCGGGCAGGAACGGCGAGCGCTCCGGCGTGGTCACCGCCAGGATCTTCACAGTTCCCGCCGCCTGCTGCGGCGCGACCGAGATCGCCGGCAAGCATGCAGCCTGGACGTCGCCGCGCATCAGCGCAGTCATCGCGTTCGGCGAGCCGGCGTAGGGGATGTGCACCATCGCGGCGCCGGCCTTCTGCGCAATCGCTTCCATGCACAGCTGCGACAGCGAGCCCGCGCCGATCGACGCGTAGGCGAAGCCGCCTTTGTCACTTTTCACCTTGGCGAGAAACTCGCCGACGCTGCCGATGCCTGCGGTCGCCGGCACGGCGAGCACGCTGGGCATCCGTGTCAGCAGCGTCACCGGTGCGAGGTCGCGCTCCGGATCGTAGGGCAGCTTCGGAAACAGCAGCGTATTGACGGCGAGCGGGCCGGGGATCGAGATGCCGAGCGTGGCACCATCCGGGGCTGCCTTGGCCACAGCATCGGTGCCGATATTGCCCGAGGCGCCGGGCTTGTTTTCGATCACGAAGGTGGAGCCCGGGTGCTGCGTATGAAGCTGGTCGGCGAGCACCCGGCCGACAAGATCCGGCGTCGATCCCGCGGCGAACGGCACCACGATCCGCACCGTCTTCGGCGGCCACGCTGTGGGCTGCGCCGCGGCCGCGCTGCTGACTGCGCACGCCGCGATGCCGAGCATCGCGAGCGTCGGCGTCAGGGTCCGGCGGAGGAGGTGTCCCAGCATTTGCATCGGTCCCGTAAAGAATGATACCCGGATTTCGCCCGCATGGCGCCGCGCTGCGGCAGGCCGTGCGACGGCGCGGACCATAGGTGGAATTGGCCGGTGCGCAAACCGCCGCATGCGCGGGCCGAGACAGGAGTGACGCGATGGGACTTGCGTTGATGATCGTCGGCCTGGTGCTGTTCATCGGCACCCATGTCGTCACCACCCAGCGCGACCTGCGCAGCCGCCTGATCGGGATCGGCGGCGAGGCGGTCTACAAGCTCGCCTATGCGGTGGTGGCGCTCAGCGGCCTCGCCCTGATCGCTTACGGTTTCGGATCCTATCGCGCGCACGGCTGGATCGACGTCTGGTATCCGCCGCATTGGACCAAGCATCTCACCGCGCTCTTGATGCTGCCGATGGCGATCCTGCTGGCTGCGGCGTATTCGCGCGGCCGCATCTACGCGGCGGTGAAGCATCCGATGCTCACTGCGGTGAAGCTGTGGGCGCTCGGCCACCTGATCGCGAACGGGGATCTCGGCTCGATTATTCTGTTCGGCTCGCTGCTGGCCTGGGCGGTGTTTGACCGTATTTCGCTGAAGCGGCGCAGCGACGCCGGCGGTCCGCCGATCCCGGTCGGCGGCGTCAAGAACGACGTCATCGCCATCGTCGCCGGCGTCGTGCTGTATCTGGCGCTCGCCTTCGCCTTCCATCCCTACGTTATCGACGTGTCCGTGTTCGGAGC
>NZ_QTKI01000678.1:0-1471 GCF_010820945.1 Rhodopseudomonas sp. BR0C11 | reverse complement strand
GGCGTGTTGTTCGTGATTGCGTCACGATTTTCCCCTAGTCCCGGCCGCCCAAGGCATTAATCATGCATTTGAAGCGATGTGGCACGATCCGAAAACGCGAGTCGAGACCGGGCCGTCACATCTGCTGTGGCTGACGAGTTGAGGAGACCACCGTGCTGGAGAATCTGATCGGACGCGGGCACGCAAACCCGCCGGCAGCGGACAAGGTCGGCCTCGACACCATTCGCCGGCCGATCATCGGGCTGGCGCTCGGCGGCGGCGCGGCGCGTGGCTTTGCCCATATCGGCATCCTGCGCACGCTGCTGTCGCATGGCATCACGCCCGACGTCGTGGTCGGGACCTCGATCGGTGCGGTGGTGGGCGGCGCCTATGTGTCCGGTCATCTCGACACCCTCGAAGAGTGGGCGCGACGACTGCAGCCCCGCAACATCTTCGGCTATCTGGATATTCGGCTCAATGGCTCCGGCCTGATTGGCGGCAGCAAGCTCGCCGCGCAGCTCGACGCCACACTCGGGCCGATTCTGATCCAGGATCTCACCCAGAAATTCGCCAGCGTCGCGACCGAGGTGGCGACCGGTCACGAGATCTGGCTGACCCATGGACGTATCGTGGACGCCGTCCGCGCCTCCTACGCCCTGCCCGGCATCTTTTCGCCGGTGCTGATCGGCGATCGCTGGCTGGTCGACGGCGCGCTGGTCAATCCAGTGCCGGTGTCAGCCGCGCGGGCGCTCGGAGCCGAGATCGTCATCGCCGCCAACGTGTCCAGTGACGTATTCGGCCACGGCACAACGATCTTCTCGCACGGCAGCGCCGCCGCCGCGGTTGTGGAACCCGAAACCGAGGAACCTCCGGCACAGAGACGCGGCTTCACGCGATTCTTCTCGCCTGAGCGCTTCGTCAAACAGGAGCTGTTCGGCAGCCCGGAGCGCCCCGGTATCTCCAAGGTGAGGACCGACGCCTTCAACAGCATGCAGGACCGCATCACCCGGGCGCGGCTCGCCGGCGATCCCCCCGACCTGCTGATTTCGCCGCGGGTGGGTCGGATCGGCTGGTTCGACTTTCACCGCGCCGACGAGATCATCGCTCACGGCGCCCGCGCCGCCGAGCGGGCCATCGATTCGATCCGCGAGGCGATCGAAGAGGTCGCACCGCAGCCCAAGGCGACGGTGCCGGTCGAAACCTGAGCAAGCGCGGGCCCGACCATCAGTCGAGATCGCGGGACGTCTCCGCCGAGGGCGGCCCGCGACGAACGCGCGCCAGATGCAGCACGATCGTGCCCAGCGGCAGGGCCAGCGCGATCCAACATAGGCCGCGCCAAATCCCGCCCTCACCGATCAGCGCCGCCAGCAATCCGAACACAGTCGAGAGCGCCAACACGATCGGCCACAGCCATTGCCGTCGCAGCGCGCTCATGATGCGAAGCCTTCGGCTTCCACAGCACCCCCGCGGCGCGGGCGCTTCGTCCACCACA
>NZ_QTKI01000677.1:0-1472 GCF_010820945.1 Rhodopseudomonas sp. BR0C11 | reverse complement strand
CGCTCTGGTGGTCGCCGCGCATGCGATCCCGGCGACGGGGTGCATCGGTGTCGCCACCGCGCTGCCGGGGATGAAAGATGTCTCCGACCTGATGAAGGCCGCCGATCAAGCACTCTACGACGCCAAACACGCCGGCCGCAACCGAGTCATCTGCCGCGCCTGCCACGACTCGGCGCCGACGCTGGTGCCAGCCCTCAGCCCGCGCTGCGAGGCGGCGACAATGAGGTGAGGTCCAGGCTTTATCGTACCCGCATGAGTACGGCTTTTCCTGCTATTCAACCTCCCTCAACAGCAGCGAATCAAACCTCGGCTTCGTTCTGCCGGGACGAGCCGTGGAGCCGCAATGAGTAAGCCGCAGGCCTTCGTCATAGGCGCCACCGGAATGGTTGGCGGCGCGATTGTTCGCCGGCTGATCGCCGAAGGGGCGCAGCCAATAGGGCTGTCGCGTCAGCCGCGGTCGGGCGACGGTGTGAGTTGGGTCGCGGGAGATCTCGAAGATCTCGGCCGTGTCCCGCTGCCGCCGCTCGATGTGGTGTTCGCGACTGCGCCGGTTGGGCGCGTTGCTGATGCGGTGCCGGTGCTGGCGGCGGCCGGGATGACCCGGCTTGTGGTGTTCACCTCGACCAGCATCGAAACCAAATGGGATACGCCCGATCCCGACGAACGCGCTTTCATTCGCGACTGGGGCGCCGGCGAAGCGCGCGTCATCGCGGCCTGCGCGGCCCACAATGTCGGCTGCACCGTCCTCCGGCCGACCCTGATCTATCTCGAAGGCCGCGACGGCAATGTGAGTCGCATCGCCGGACTGATCCGTCGCTTCCGGTTTTTTCCGCTGATGGCGGGCGGCGAGGGGCTGCGCCAGCCGGTGCATGCCGACGATCTGGCTGCAGCCGCGGTTGCTGCCGCGGCGCGGCCGCATGCGATCGGCAAGACCTACAATCTGCCGGGTGGCGAGACGCTGACCTATCGCGAGATGGTCGGCCGGATTTTCGATGGGCTCGGCCTGCCGCGCATCATCGTGCCGGTGCCGGATTGGGCATGGCGGATGATTCTGCCGGTGGCGGTCAAGGTACTGCCTGGGCTGTCGGCCACGATGGCGACACGGATGGCGAAGAACATGACGTTCGACGTCGGCCCGGCTGCGGGCGATCTCGGCTTTCAGCCGCGCCGGTTTCGGCCGCAGTTCAGGTCGAACTAACTACTGATTGGCCGCGATCGCGATCTGGGGTTGGCCGCGCCAGCTCAGGCCGCCGGCAGTCTGGGCCGTGGCCAGAAACGCCACGGTCGCGAGGACAGCCAGAAGGTATCTTCCGAAGTCGGACATCATCACGGCAGCTCCTGATCAGCTCCCGAACGCGATACTCCCGGTTTATGGTTAATGGCTTGCTAACGCGCCACCAACCGGCCCGGTCAGGCCGGCTTGCCGATCGTCACGTTGAGGGTGCCGATGCCGTCGACGCCGCAGGCGATGC
>NZ_QTKI01000676.1:0-1475 GCF_010820945.1 Rhodopseudomonas sp. BR0C11 | reverse complement strand
CTGCCGGCATCGTCGTAAACTTCGGCGAGCGCCTTGCGGTGTTCAGTTTGCGGATCGGCCATCGCCTCGGCGACGGTGCGATAGGCCGAGCAGGGCACGCCGAACTTGTCGAGCGCGGCGAGGCATTGCTTCGACGTCAGCTTGCTCGACCAGCTCGTCTCGACCGTGTCCATCAGTTCGCCCCAGTTGAGGCGGCGGTCGGCGTACTTCTCGAACCGTGGATCGGTGATCAGGTCGGGGCGCTCGGCCGCCAGCATGAAGCTGCGGAACGATTTCTCGCTGGCGACGGCGATCATCACATAGCCGTCGGAGGTTTCGACCGGGCCGAATTGCGGCCGCGCCGGCAGCGTCACCGGAAACTGCGACCACTGCATCTCGTTCAGTGTCAGCGTCAGCATCGCCTCCAGCATCGACACGTCGATGTGTTGGCCCTCGCCGGTGCGCACGCGCTGATACAGCGCCGAGGTAATCGCCCCATAGGCGTAGATCCCGCTGACGACGTCGGCGAGATAGATGCCGCAATAATCCGGGCGGTCGCGGCCGGGCTGATAGGCGAGATGCGCGAGGTCGAAGCCGGATGCGGCATGGATCGCCGGCGCGTAGGCGGGCAGTTCCGCGGATGGCCCGGTCTGGCCGTAGCCGGAGATCGAGCAGTAGATCAGCTCGGGATTGAAGCCGCGCAGCGACGCGTAGTCCATCTGCAGCCGCTGCATCACGCCGGGGCGGAAGTTCTCGACCAGGATGTCGGCGCCGGCGACCAGCCGCTGCACCGCTTCGAGACCGTCGGGCGATTTCAGGTCGAGCACGATGCTCTTCTTGCCGACGTTGAGCTGGCCGAATGCGGTGCTGCAGGCCTCGCGCACCGGCGGCCGGTTCCGCATGGTGTCGCCGTCGGCGGCTTCGATCTTGATCACCTCGGCGCCCATATCGGACAGCATCCGGGTGCAGTGCGGACCGGCGATGGTGGTGGAAAAATCGAGCACGCGGAGCCCCTCGAGGGCCTTGGCGTTGGCGGAGGTGGCCAGCGGTTTCTGCGTCCGCGTTTCGACGGTCATTCGGTCTCCCCTGATCCTTCCCGTTCTAGGCGCGACGCGTGCAGCGCCAGCGCCCGCGGGAAGTTGCTTGCTCAATGAACAGCAGGCTAGCGGGTCGATCGAACAGGATCAACGGGGCGAAATAGGACGGACGTTATGGGTCCGAAAGCCAGCCCATGCTGAGCGCGAACCGCACCACCTCGACGCGGTTGTGGAAGCCGAGCTTGGCCATGCCGCGCGCCTTGTAGGTCTCGACGCTCTTGGCGCCGATCTGCAGCTTGGCGGCGATGGTCTTGTTGCTGTGGCCGATCGCGGCGAGCCGCAGCACCTCGATCTCGCGGGTCGACAGTTCCGACACCGCGTTGTGCTCGTCGCCATTGTGCAGATGCGGCGTGGTACGCCCGATCGCACGGCCGGCAATCGCCGGATCGAGATAGATGC
>NZ_QTKI01000675.1:0-1478 GCF_010820945.1 Rhodopseudomonas sp. BR0C11 | reverse complement strand
CCGCCAGCCGCTGCCGTCGGCGAGCGCATAGGCCTTGACGACGCGCATGACGAACCAGATCGCCCACGCGATGAAACCGACCGCCAGCACGATGGTCAGCAGCCAATCCAGCACAGTCCACATCTTGCTCACCCCTGTTTGTGATTGAAGAACTTCAGCGCCCCGACGATCAGCGTGCCGAGCGGCCCGCGCGACGGCGGCGCAGATGGCGCAGTCGTCACCGCCACATCCGCGGTCACCTCCCCTCCCCCCTGCGGGGAAGGGTCGGGGGTGGGGGGCCCCGCGGCCGGCGCCGGCGACGGATCGGCGACCACCGGCGCAGCCGCGCGCGCGAACACCACCGGCTCGGCGCCGAGCGCCGCCTTCCACTGCGCCAGCCAGGCGCGCCGTTCGGCGAGCCCGATCGCGCCGCCGTTGAGCCGCCGCGTTACTCCGACGACATCGTCAGCCTTGGCGAACGGCATGCAGCCGCACGCCACGAAGTCGGCTACCGCGCACAGTAGGAAGTGCTGCGGATCGAGCACCAGATCGGGGTTGTTCACCACGTCCAGGCCGGTGAGCTTCGCAAGCCGCTCGTACCCTTCCCGGCCCGTGGTCTGCGATCCGCCACGGCCTCGGAAATTCCAGCCGTCATCGCTGCCCGGGCGATTGCCCATGCGGCCGTTGTAGACCTTGTTGGCCAGCGCCTGCGGATTGCCTGCGTAGGGCTTGGCGGCCTCCAGCGTCTTGAAGCGCGACGGCCAAATTTGCACCATCCGGCCGGCCGTGTAGTTGAGGTTCTCGACCACGTCGCGGCCGGTACCGCATTCATGGCTGATCTGCGCCATGATATGCGCCACCACCTGCGGCGACGTCGCGTCGAACCGTGCAAAAACCGCACCGGCCGTCGCGATCATGCCGGCGCGCAGCCCCGGAATCTTCTGATCGCCCTTCGGCCACAGCTTGTTCAGCACTCTGCCGAAGTCACTCACGGCATCACCCAGGCGCGCGTCAGCGCGCCCCCGCAAACGAGGTTGGACATGTCAACGCTCCGATGATGAACGGCCGCGCGCGGCGGCCGAGGCTTATTGCCTTCCGCTAGGGCACGGACGCGAAAGCGGCGTCGACCGCCGCAGTGGTCGTTACCGAGCCGCTCGCAATCTGGTCCTTAATGGTGCGCGCGGCGGAGATCAGCGCCTGTTTTCGCGCGGCTTGGGCCTGGCCGAAGGCGATCACCGTCGGTGCGTCCATCTTGACCTTGGAATTATCCAGCGCGATCCACTCGAAATCCGCATCAGGGCGAGCCCAGCGATAGTTGCCGGCCTCCGCGCCGCCCGCGACTGCCATCGACGCCATCAGCGCGGCGCCGATGATGTTCTCCCGATCTGTCGGCCGCGACTGATAGGCGACGCCGCCGAAGCTAAAGCCAGCATCGATCAGCGTGTCGCGCGCCGCCATGGTGTAGGCGATCAGGGCAGCCTTTGGGGTCAATGCCAACC
>NZ_QTKI01000674.1:0-1495 GCF_010820945.1 Rhodopseudomonas sp. BR0C11 | reverse complement strand
CGGCTCGTCCATCAGCACGATCTCCGGCCTGGCGGCGAGCGCGCGGGCGACGCCGACGCGCTGGCGCTGGCCGCCGGAGAGTTCGTGCGGGAAGCGGTCCCGATGCTGGGCGGGATCGAGCCGCACCAGCTCGAGCAGTTCATCGACACGGGCAGCGATTTCGGTCTTCGACCAGTTCAGCAGCTTCGGCGTGATTCCGATATTGCGTGCCGCGGTGAGGTGGGGGAACAGCCCGCCATTCTGGAACACCATGCCGATGCCGCGGCGGAGCGCGATCGGATCGGCGGTTTGGATATCGCGGCCGTCGATTGCAATCGCGCCGGCATCGGCATCGATCAGGCGATTGGTCAGCCGCAGCAGCGTGGTTTTGCCGGAGCCCGAGCCGCCGACGATGGCGAGCAATTCGCCGCGCTGCACCGAAAGCGATAAGTCGTCGATCGCTTTGATCCGGCCGCCGCCGAAACTCTTGGTGATCCGGTTATAGGCGATCATCGGCGAAGCAGAGCTCGTCATGGTCGCAGCATGGCCGCCGGAGACGGCTGGGCGCAAGCCAGACTTGCATGTCGGCGCGCGGCGTTGAATGGTCGCGGCGAGCAGGCAAGCGGGGAGAGGGCGTGAATCAGACGGACAATGCGGCGGTGGCGCTGCAGGACGCCACGGTGGCGTTCCGCCTCGCCGATGCGCGGACCTATACGGCAGTGGAGCATGCGACGCTGACGGTGGCCGATGGTGAGTTCGTGGCCATCGTCGGGCCGACCGGCTGCGGCAAGTCGACGTTGCTCAATGTGGCGGCCGGGCTGCTGCGTCCCGCCGCCGGCGCGGTGCGGATCTTCGGCGCGCCGCTCGACGGCCTCAATCCGCAGGCCGGCTATCTGTTTCAGGCCGATGCGCTGTTTCCATGGAAGACCGCGATCGATAACGTCGCGATCGGGCTGGAAATCGCCGGCACGCCGCGCAGCGAGGCGCTGAGCCGCGCGCAGGGCTGGCTGGAGACGGTCGGGCTCGGCGCATTCGCGCAGCGCTATCCGCACATGCTGTCCGGCGGTCAACGCAAGCGGGTCGGGCTCGCGCAGGTGCTGATCCGCGATCCCAAGATCCTGCTGATGGATGAGCCGTTCGGCCCGCTCGATGCGCAGACCCGGCAGATCATGGGCAATCTGCTGCTGCAGCTGTGGAGCGCGCACAAGAAGGCGGTGCTGTTCGTCACCCACGATCTGGAAGAGGCGATCGCGCTCGCCGACCGGGTGGTGATCATGTCGGCCGGTCCATCCTCGCGCATCGTCGGCGACTGGCGCATCGAACTGCCGCGCCCGCGCGACATCTTCGAGATCCGCCTGACCAATGAGTTTCACGCGCTGCATCGTGAGATCTGGAGCGTGCTGCGCGAGCAGGTGATGAAGGCATATGGGCAGGTGGCGTGATGCATTCGGTTTTGGCCGCTGACTTGCCCCGAGTACAGCGCGCTCCCTCTCCCGCTTGCGGGGTAGGGTTGGGG
>NZ_QTKI01000673.1:0-1503 GCF_010820945.1 Rhodopseudomonas sp. BR0C11 | reverse complement strand
AGGATGCTGGCGCCGGCGATTAATCGCCGCGTTTGATTCGATCGATCCCAGAATCAGATAAGGCCGCGCCGGTTGGTGCGGCCTTTTTCGTTTCAGCGGACGTCGCTTCAACGCAGCAGCGGCGGCGCGTTAGGCTCGTCGCCTTGCAGCGGGGTCGGTGAGGGCACCAGCGACGGCTCCAGCGACGGAATCAGCCGGATGCGCTCGCGCTTGACCGGGTGCGCCCGCACCACCTGTTTGGTGGCTTCGACCACATGCACACCGGCGAAGGGCAGTGAGGTCGATGCGCCGATCCGCTCCCAGGCCGGTGCCGATCGCAACAACCAGCCGTGCCCCAGCGGCGGCACGAATAGCGCTTCGCTCCATGCGGTGGGTGTGAACCAGGTCCGCCTCAAGAGGTCGGCGATCTGCGAGCGCGAATAGGGACGGCCGTGGCCGAACGGGGTGTTGTCGAGGCGTGCCCAGACGCCGCGGCGATTCGGGACGATCGCCAACAGCCGTCCGGCCGGCGCCATCACCCGCCATATCTCGCGCAGCAGCCGCTCGGGGTCGTCCGACATCTCCAGCGCCTGCACCAGCAGGATACGGTCGACCGCCGCATCCGGCAGCGGCAGCGCGTGCTCGTCGACCAGCGACGAGAGCGTCGATCGCGCGGTCGGCCATTTCAACACGCCCTGAGCCGCCGGCATGAAGGCGATACAGCGCTCGCATCTGTCTCGAAACAGGCCGAGATAGGGCGTCGGATAGCCGAGGCCGAGCACGCGATCACCGCGCGCATCCGGCCAGCGCGACTGGATGCCGCGGTTGATCAGCCGCCGTGCGACGATGCCGAGACGGCTGCTGTAAAACTCCCGCAGATCCACGACGTCCATGGTCATGCCCACCATTTACCACGGCGTCGTACCGTCCGGCAAAGCCGCACCCTGCTTGGTTTACGAGGCTGTGACCGCTTCATTTCGTCCCGGTCTGCCCCCATGTTAGGATTCGACACTGCGTGACGCCGGCGACAGAAACGGCGCCGGGCACGCTCCTGCCGCCTTCAAGTTCCGGAGATCTCATGCCCGCCGACATCCGTATCGTTCCGTGTCTCACCGACAATTTCGGCTATCTGGTTCACGATCCGGCCACCGGAGCGACCGCATCCATCGACGCGCCGGAAGCTGCCCCCCTGATCGCTGCGCTCGACAAAGAAGGCTGGAAGCTGACCGACATTCTGGTCACCCATCATCACGGCGATCACGTCGGCGGCATCGCCGAGCTGAAGAAGAAGTATCAGTGCCGCGTCTATGCGCCGCACGACGCCAACGCCAAGATCGCTGACGTCGATGTCCGCCTGCAGGAAGGTGATTTTGTCCGCATCGGCGATCTCACTGCGCGCGTGCTGGAAACCCCCGGCCACACCCTCGATCACATTTCTTATGTGTTCGACGATGACCGCGCGCTGTTCGCGGCCGACACGCTGTTCTCAATCGGGTGCGGCCGCGTGTTCGAAGGCACCTATCC
>NZ_QTKI01000672.1:0-1516 GCF_010820945.1 Rhodopseudomonas sp. BR0C11 | reverse complement strand
GATCAACAGGCCGATCTTGGTGCGGTTCAGCGTCAGCTGGACGCCGACGAACACCACGAGGCCGACCAGCATCACCAGCAGGCGATATTTGGCGATGGCGATATCGCCGATGATGAACGAGCCGCGCAGCGACGTCGGCAGCGGCAGCGGGATGATCTGCGGCCCCCACAGCGCATACAGCGCCTGCTCGGCGACGATCAGCCCGCCGGTGGTCATCAGGATCTGCTTCAGATGCTGGCCATACACCGGCAGGATCAGAACCCGCTCGACCACCACACCGAGCGCGCCGGACACCGCCATTGCGGCCAGAACTGCGGGCACCAGCACGGCGAGATTGGTGAGTAGCGAATCCGCACCCGACATCGCCGCCAGCGGCAATAGCACCAGCGTCGCCACATAGGCGCCGACCGCGATGAAAGCGCCGTGGCCGAAATTCAGCACGTCCATCAGCCCGAACACCAGCGTCAGGCCCGATGCCATGATGAAGATCATCATGCCCATCGCCAGGCTGGCGACCGTCAGCGTCACCCAGGACGAGAACGAGCCGCCCAGCGGCAGCATCAGCAGCGCCAGGATCGCGGGCAGCAACACCGGAAGAAGATCGCGCTTGGCCTGCGGCAGTGGATCGGAGGTGGAGGGCGCGGGGACGTCGGTCATGATGAGTATCCGTCGTCATTGCGAGGAGCGAAGCGACGAAGCAATCTAGCCCGGTGCACGGAGCTGGATTGCTTCGCTTCGCTCGCAATGACGGAGAGGGGATCGCGTAAAGTCACTGATGCGCCTCCAGGCTGAGGCCGAGCAGGCGCTCCTGGAGCGGCACGTCGGCGGCGAGCTCGGCCATGGTGCCGCGATGCACGATGCCGCCATTGTCCATCACCACCACGCTGTCGCCGATCTGTTGGGCGACGTGGAAGTTCTGCTCGACCAGCAAAATGGTGGCGCCGGTGCGCTTGAGTTCGGCGAAGCAGTCGATCAGCGCGCCGATGATCGCCGGCGCCAGCCCCTTGGTCGGCTCGTCGATCAGCAGCAATTGCCTCGGTTCGATCACCGCGCGTGCGATCGACAACATCTGCTTCTGTCCGCCGGACAGCGAGCCGGCGCGCGACAGCCAGAATTTTCGTAAGGCCGGAAAGAAGCCGAAGATCCAGTCGAGGCGCCCAGCGTCCATCTCGCCGTCGCGTGCCGCCAGGATCAGGTTTTCCTTCACGGTGAGATCGGAGAACACCGCCATCGTCTCCGGCACGTAGCCGACGCCGAGCCGCGCGATGTCCGGCGTCGCCATCGCTTCGATCCGCCGGCCGCCAAGGGCAATCTCGCCGCGCGACGCCGGCCACAGCCCCATGATGGTGCGCAGCGTCGTGGTCTTGCCGGCCCCGTTGCGGCCGAGCAGCATCGTGGTCTGCCCCTCCGGCACCGCGAAGTCGACGCCCTGCAGGATGTGATAGCGCCCGATATTGGTGTGGACGCCGGAGAGTATGAGCAGGTCGGTCATCGTCCCTGCGCTCCACAACGAAGC
>NZ_QTKI01000671.1:0-1521 GCF_010820945.1 Rhodopseudomonas sp. BR0C11 | reverse complement strand
CGCCAGCATCTGGATGCGCCGGCGCGGCGACGACAAACCGCTTCGCATGGTGGAATCCGCCGCGATCCTGTTCACGGTGCTACTGGCCTTCATGGAGATCCGTCATGCCGTAAACGGCGGCGACGTCTATCGCGACAGCGCGGGGCTCACCGAAGTCGCGCTGCAGGTTTGCGTCACGCTGGCCATGGCAATCGGCCTGGAACGGTTGCGGCTGCGCAGCCACAGCCCCGTGCACAATATCGCTGCGATCCTGCTCGCGATCTTCGCAGCACTGGGCAGCGTGTTCGGCCTGCTGCTGTGGGAGAACCCGACGTTCTGGGCCACCGATGTCGGCGGGCTGATCATCAACCGCCTCGTGCTCGGTTACGCCCTGCCGGCCGTGCTGGCGCTGCTGCTGTCCTATGCGGTCGCAGGCGTGCGGCGTCCGGCCTATGGCAACGGCTTCGCCGTATTGGCGCTGATCATGGGGCTCGCTTACGTGACGCTGCAGGTGCAGCGCGTGTATCACGGCCCGATTCTGTCGTACGGACCGACCACCGATGCCGAACAATACACCTACTCGGTGGCGTGGTTGATCTGCGGCGTGGTGCTACTCGGTGCCGGCCTGCTGTTCAACTCACAGCGCGCGCGACTGGCGTCGGCGGTGGTGATCGGCCTCACCGTGCTGAAGGTGTTCGTGATCGACATGTCGACGCTGACCGGCGTGTACCGGGCGCTGTCCTTCATGGGCCTCGGCGTGGTGCTGGTAGCGATTGGATGGCTGTATCAGCGCATCCTGTTCCGGCCGCGCAGCACAGCGGCGGCGGACGCGCCATCGCAGCCTCCGCCGTCGGCGGGGGCTTAACTGACCATAAGATCAGCAGCAGGAACGATAAGTGTTAGTCCGTCGAGCGGCGCAGTTCGGACGCGGCTTCGATCTTTGCGGTCTCGGCCCTCGGCGGATCGAGCCGGGCCGATTCGACGCGCGGTGTCGGCACGCTGGCGGTGACTTCGGCGCGTTGCTGAGTGCCCGGCGCGTGCAGCGAGCGCGGCCGGCTCTGCGCGTGAGAATGCGAAATCGCGCGCGCGAGCTGGATCCGGCCCTGATGGCGGAAGTCGCAATACGCAAAGCCCATCCCCGACACCGACCCGCGGAAGCTGCGCTCGCTGGTCTTGTTGAGGTTGAAGCAGGGCTCGAACGGAATGCCCTTGATCGACGCGCAGATCGCCTCGCCGCGAACCTGCAGCGTGTTGCCGGGCAGCCGCATGAAACGGTTGGGACCGGAGCCAGAGAATTGGACCTGGCCGGCGGCGCCGCCATCGTCGAACACGCGGCCTGCGCCGCGGGTTCCGTCGAAGCAGGTGAACGCGAACACCTTGTTGGCGACGAATTTGCGCGCCTCGTCCGCATTCATCGAACCAGCCATCGCCGGAAGGACCGCAGCGCCGGATATCACAGCGCCGACAACGAAACGCGCAAACATGCCTGTACTCCTACTGGGAGCGGGTGAAACTCGCTTAACCCGATCCTTACCATACAAA
>NZ_QTKI01000670.1:0-1532 GCF_010820945.1 Rhodopseudomonas sp. BR0C11 | reverse complement strand
CGCCCGTCCGATCGCCGCCTCGCTGATCCGGCCGGTGGTGGCAACGCCCTCTCTGAGCCGGATGATCCGCGAGAACGAGTCGATCACGCGAAAGCCGTCGCCCGCCGGCCGCGCGATCAGCAGCCGGCAGTTATTGGTGCCGAGGTCGAGCGCGGCGTAAACGCCGTCGCCGTGGGACGCGGTGGCGTGCTCCTCCTCGGCGATCGCAACGATCGCGTGCGGGTCCTCGCCAGGCAGCGAGCCCGGGCGAAGCCGCGTTTCGTCGTCCATCAAATTCGTCTTTCCGCAGCCGTGCACGGCCGACGTCGAAATCATCATTCACGGAAAGTTTAGCAGCGCACCGCCCCGGCGCAACCCACCAGCGGGCGAAGCATGCGGTTTCGTGCGTTGTGGCGTGTGGGCGGCTGCGCTATCCGTTAGGACTATCAGCACTGACATTCCCCGCGCAGAAACGCCGCCCCACGCGGCCTTTTCCCGTCCCGCGCGCCTCTCAAGCCGGAACACAGCCTCATGCAGGACAGCCCCGCCAACGCGTCGCTCGACACCACCCTCGCGCTGCACAAATTCGGCGTGGGCCAGCCGGTCCGGCGCAAAGAGGACGAGACGCTGCTGCGCGGCAAGGGCCGCTACACCGACGACTGCAATCTGCCGGGGCAGTTTTACGCCGTGATGGTGCGCAGTCCGCATCCGCACGGCATCATCCGCGGCATCGGCACCGAGGCCGCCAAGGCAATGCCCGGCGTCTGCGCGATCTACACCGGCGCCGACCTCGCCGTCGCCGGCTACGCGCCGTTCAGTTCCGGCCTGCCCCTCAAGAGCCGCGACGGCACGCCGCTGAAGCAAACCCATCACGGCGCGCTGGCCACCGACAAGGTGCGCTTCGTCGGCGAGCCCGTCGCGTTTGTGGTTGCTAAGACGCTGGCGCAGGCGCGCGATGCCGCCGAAGCGGTCGAACTCGACATCGACCCGCTCCCCGCCGTCACCGATGCAGAAGCCGCGATGCAGCCCGGCGCGCCCCAGCTCTACGATCACATCGAGAACAACGTCGCGCTCGACTATAACTTCGGCGACACCGCGGCCGTGAACGCAGCCTTCGCCGCGGCCGCGCACGTCACCACGCTGGATATCGAGAACACCCGCGTTGCCGCGGTGCCGATGGAGCCGCGGGTGGGGCTCGCCTCCTACGATCAGCAGAACGGCCGCTACACCATCCAGCTGCCGACCCAGGGCGTCTCCGGTAACCGCAATACGCTGGCCAAACTGCTCGGCGTGCCGACCGACAAGGTGCGGGTGCTGACCGGCCAGGTCGGCGGCTCATTCGGGATGAAGAACATTTCTTACCCCGAGTACATCTGCATTCTGCACGCCGCCAAGGCACTCGGCCGCCCGGTGAAGTGGACCGACGAGCGTTCCACCAGCTTCCTCTCCGACAGCCAGGGCCGCGGCCAGCAGATCCGCGCCGAACTGGCGCTGGATGCCGGCGGACGCTTCCTGGCCATCCGCCTGTCCGGCCCCGGCAATCGCCGCGCCCA
>NZ_QTKI01000669.1:0-1533 GCF_010820945.1 Rhodopseudomonas sp. BR0C11 | reverse complement strand
CCCTGCATGATTTTGTACGGCGCCGCGCTGGAGGAGAGCTGATCACCGTGGCGCGCCCCGCGACGACGACGCGTTCACTGCCCCGGCGCGGCCGCCGCAACGCCTCGCCGCTGGCTGATCTGCTCGATCGCGTCGGATAGTCGATCGAGCGCAACCGGCAGCATCGCGCCGCCGCAGACCGTGAGCTGATCGGGAACAACGATCCGTCGGCTCGCCGGATAGGCCTGCTGGATCGCGGGATGCAGTAGCAGAGCCTTGCCCTGATCTTCAGCCATCGGCTGCTCTTCGGATACGAGTAACAAGTCCGGCCGCGATGCGACGATCGCTTCGAGCGAGGCGAAGCCGCCATAGGCGAAACCAAGATCGGATGCCGCATTCGACAGGCCGGCGGTCTGCAGCAGCGAGCTGAGCAGACTATCGCCGCCGGTCACCCAGCCGCGCCGCGATAGCGCCAGCACCCGGCCCTGCCACCGCGAGGCGGTGCGCCGTGCCCGCTCCGTAGCCTGATCGATCGATGCGATCATCACGTCCGAGCGCTCAGGATGGCCGACCAGCGCGCCGACCCGCCAGATCTGCAGTTTCACCTCGTCGATCGTCCGCGGCACGTCGAACTCTTCGACCGGAATGTTCTGCGCGCGCAGCAGCTCGCGCGTGGCGCGCTTGCCGTAGCGGCCGGCCAGCACCACGTCGGGCGCGAGCATCAACAGATCCTCAGCTTCACCGGACAGCCTCGGAAATCGCTCAGCCTCCTTGGCCAGCCACGACAGCCTCGGATCACGCGCATACGGTCCGAGGCCAGCGATCTGGTCGGCATCAGCCAGGGCGATTAGCAACTGATCGGTGCACATGTTGATCGAGGCGATCCGCTTGGAGGCGGCGAACGCTGGCGAGACCAGCAAGCCAACCGCGGCAATCAGCAGCAACAAGCTCGAACACCAGCGAGGCGCACGCCGGTCAGGCAAGGCGACGGGCGGCCGGACGCCGCAATGCGGCGCAATTGTTCTGTTCAAGACGACATCCTCCGCCGGCCCATCGCCGAACGAGTTGCACACCATGCACCGGCCGGTCTCCTGGCTCGCGGATATCCGTCGCGCCCACCTTCCCGACCGGTTCGGCCAGTGGCATTCGAGGACGCTCCGATCCGCCCACAGTTGCGAGGGCAGCTGCGGCATTGGGGCATCGCCCCGCACCGCATTCCCGTTTCACCTCTCTCGGCGAGAGGCACCGGTACACGTCTGGGTTAAGCACGTCGCCCAGCCCCCGGCAAGGCGACGATCTTCCGTAGCCTACCTGCCACGCAAAAAGCCGGGAGGTGCGGACAGGCACCACCCGGCTTGTTGGTCTTGACGTCGTCGCGTCGCGGGAGCGCTTACTTTCGCATCGGCGTGGTTGCGCCCGACTGGCCGTCCGAGCTCGGCGTCGTCGAATTGGTCGCGCCGTGCGCGCTGCCGGAGCCCTGACCACCACGATCGGAGTTCGACGGGCCGCCACCGCCCGCGCCGCCAGCCGCACCACCGGCACCCGCGCCTGCTC
>NZ_QTKI01000067.1:0-16502 GCF_010820945.1 Rhodopseudomonas sp. BR0C11 | reverse complement strand
GCGCCGGCTCGATGGCCGGCAGCGGCGGGGCGCTGGCCCGCGGCGGCGCCGCCAATATCATGGACTCGCCGGGCTATCAGCGCGCGCTGCAGGAATCCCGCAAGCGGCTGCAGCAGCAGTCAGGCCCGACCATGGCGCAGCCGTTCGCCGCGCCGCTGGTGGCGTATCCGCATCCCGAGCGTCGGCCAGGGCCGAAGCGGCGGCACCGCGCGCCCCGGCACTGAGCTGGCGCGCGGCGCGCGCTTAGTTCTGCTTGGTGGATGATGGGTTTCGCTGCGCTCGCGCACAGCCTACGAGAGCGGCGAGATCAGCAGTAGCCGTACCAGCCGCAGGCGTAGGGTAGGCGGCCGAAGATCAGGTCTGGATTGGTGCCGTAATAGCTGCGGTACAGATACGAGCGCGGCTTGCCGTAGTAACCGTGCACGATCGGCGGCACGTCGACCTCCGGCGCATACACCGGCGAGCCGCTTTCCATCTCCAGCGATTGCCGCACGCCGCGCGGCTTCGGTTGCGGCTCGGCGAAGATCTTGCCGATCTTGCTGTGCATCGGCAGATCGGCCGCCCGCGCCGGCCCGGCCAGCGGCAACGCGATCAGCAATAACAGCACGACACGCAACATGGCGGCACTCCGGTTCAGATGCCGCGAGGGTGGGCGATTATGGTTAATAAAGATTAACCAACGGCGTTTCCCGTCATGGCGAGCGCAGCGAAGCAATCCAGCGCCGTGCACGAGGCCTCTGGATCGCGTCGTCGGCTTCGCCGCCTCGCGATGACGCGCTATCGGCTGAGCGCCGAGCCCCAGCTTTGCGCGGTGCGGGCGATCCAGTCGCGATACAGCGTCAGCGGGGTGACGCCGGTGAGGCCGCCGCAGCCGGCGGTGTTGCCGGGGCCGGTCGACCACGACACCACGCCGATCACCACCAGCCGGTCGTTCTGCGCCTGCAGCGCCGGGCCGCCGGAATCGCCGGTGCAGGCGCCGAGGCCCGCGCCGCCAGTGGCGGCGGGGTCGGTCAGGCGGATCTGCAGCCGGCCGGGGCGGCTGGTCGCGGTCAGCTTCGCGCTGCGCGCTATGCCGCCGCTCTTGCCGTCGCCGCGCCGGGTGACGCCGATGCCGGCGACGGTGAAATCCTGGCCGGCGGCGAGCGGATCCTCCGGCGCTGCGATCGGCAGCGGCGCCTTGCCGGGCAGCGGCGCGGCGAGCTGGAGCAGCGCGACATCGGCGCTGGCGCGGTGACCGAGGATCGCGCCCATGTCGAATTCCGGATGCGCGGCGACGCGGGCGACGTCGCGCAGGCTCGGCTGCCGCTGCGCGTCGTAATGCACCACCTTGTAGTCCGCGCCGGGGCCGACGCAGTGCGCGGCGCTCAGCACCAGATCGGGTGCGATCAGCGTTCCCGAACAGAAATTGCCGCGCGAGCCGACGATGGTGACCAGGGCGCGGCCGAGCGCGCCGGTCGCCTCCGGGGCGCCGCCGACCATCGCCGCCGCCGGTGAGGCGAGCGCGGCGCCGAGCAGACAGCCGAATGTGAGCGTGCGGATCATGGCGGCGCGTTTCGCCCGCCGCCGCGGCGCTGTCAATCGCCGATCACCACCTATGAGGAAACGCCATGCCGATGCTGCTGCTGGCCGGGCCGGCCGCCGAGCCGTGGACCGTCACTGATCTGAAGAGCTTCCTGCGCGTCGAGCACGACGCCGACGACGCGGTGATCGCCTCTCTGCTGACAGCGGCGCGCGCCCAGATCGAAGCCTGGACCGGCAAGATGCTGCTGGCGCAGCGCTGGCGGTTGGTGCTGGATGCCTGGCCGCGCGACGGCCGCATCGTGCTGCGTGGCGGCCCGCTGCGGTCGCTGATCGCGGTGCGGAGCTATGACGAGCGCGGCTACACGCATAGCGTCGATCTCGACAGCTTCGTGCTCGACCTCGCCGGCGGCGTGATCGCGTCGCCGCCCTGGGCGCTGCCGGAACCGGAGCCGGCCGTCGCCGGCATCGAGCTCGACCTCGAGCTCGGCTACGGCACCGCGCCGGACGACGTGCCGGCGCCGCTGCGCCACGCGGTGCGTACGCTGGTGGCGCAGTGGTACGACAACCGCGGCGGTGCGGCTGATGCCGGCGCCGCGCTGCTACCCGGTGGCGTCGCCGGGATGATCGCCTTCTATCGCGCGGTGGCGCTGTGATCGATCCCGGACGCCTCAACCGCCGGCTGACGCTGCTGGCGCCGGTCGAGACCGACGACGGCCAGGGCGGCGTGGTGCGGAGTTTGGTGGCGCAGGCGGTGCTGTGGGCCAGCGTGGTGCCGCTCGCCGCGCGCGAGGGTGTTGCGGCCGATACTGATCGCGCGGCGCTGCGGGCGAGGATCACGCTGCGCGCCGGGGTGGCACTGTCGCGCGCGCACCGGCTCGCCGATGGCGACAGCGTGTATCGCATCATCGCCTGGCGCAGCCGCGAGCGCGGCGCGCTGCTCGAGATCGACGCCGAGACGGAGCAGACATGACCCCTGCCAGCGTTGCGCTGCGCGCGGCGATCCACCACGCGCTCACCAGCGACACCGCGCTGCTCGCCGCGCTCGGCGGGCCGCGGATCTACGACGAGCCGCCGCGCGAGGCGGCGTTTCCGTTCGTCACGCTCGGCGAGGCGCGGATCAGCGATGTCTCCGCCGACGATGCGCCGACCCAGGAGCATCAACTGACGCTGCACGCCTGGTCGCGGCAGGGCGGCCACAAGGAGGCGCACCTCATCACCGGGGCGCTGCTGCAGGCGCTCGATGATGCGCCGCTCGCCCCGTCCGGCCATCGCCTGGTCAATCTGCGGTTCGCGCTCGCCGACATCCGCCGCGAGCCCGACGGCCGCACCTATCACGCCTTGGTGCGATTTCGCGCCGTCACCGAACCGATCAGTTAGCAGGAGCCGCGCATGGGCGCTCAAAAGGGCAAGGACTTGTTGCTCAAGATCCACGACGGCAGCAACTACGTCACCGTCGCCGGCTTGCGCAGCCGCAAGATCGCGTTCAACGCCGAACTGGTCGATATCACCCACGCCGAATCCGCCGACCGCTGGCGCGAGCTTCTGGCCGGCGCCGGCGTCCGCCGCGCGTCGATCTCCGGCCGCGGCCTGTTCAAGGATTCCAGCTCCGACGCGCTGGTGCGCAGCGCTTTCTTCAGCGGGCTGATCAGCGACTGCCAGGTGGTGGTGCCGGATTTCGGCAGCATCACCGGGCCGTTCCAGATCGCCAGCCTCGAATTCGCCGGCGAGCACAACGGCGAAGTCACCTTCGACCTGACGCTGGAGAGCGCCGGCGCGCTCGGCTTCGTCGCATTGTGAGAGGACAGCATGGCCAACAAACATCGCGGTGAAATCGAAGCCGAACTCGGCGGCCAGACCCGCACGCTGGTGCTGACGCTCGGCGCGCTCGCCGAACTCGAAGCCGCGTTCGCCGCCACCGACCTGGTCGCTCTGGCGCAGCGCTTCGGCAGCGGGCATCTGTCGGCGCGCGATCTGGTCCGGATCATCGCCGCCGGCCTCCGCGGTGCCGGCGAGGCGGTCCGCGATGATGAAGTCGCGGCGATGACGGTGAGCGGCGGCGCCGCCGGCTACGCCAGCATCGCGGCCGAGCTATTGGCCGCGACGTTCGGCGAGGCCGCGGCGTGACGCCGTTTCCGTGGGCGGAGGCGATGCAGTTCGGCCTCGGCGTGCTGCGACTGCCGCCCGATCAGTTCTGGCGGATGACGCCGCGCGAACTCGCCGCCGCAATCGCCGGCCTGCGCGGCGGCACGACCGCACCGCTCGGCCGCGCCGCGCTCGACGAGCTGATGCGGCGCTATCCGGATCAATCAGGAGCCACGCGATGACCGGCAGCGGCACCGGCGAGACCTGCGACTGTGCTTGCGTCGACGACACCACGCAAAAGGTCGACCAGCTCACCACCAAGACCCAGGCGCTGAGCAGCGAAGCCAAGGGCTTTGCGCGGGCGATGACCTCGGCGTTCTCGCAGGCGGTTACCGGCGGCAAGCAGTTCGAGGACGTGCTGAAGTCGCTGGCGCTGAAGGTCTCGGATCTGGCGCTGAAGGCGGCGCTAAAGCCGCTGACCACCAGCCTCGCGACCGGCCTCGCCAGCCGGTTCCCGGGCCTGTTCGGCGGCTCGCCCCTCAAGAACGCCAACTCGAATGGCGGCGCCACCACGGTCAACATCCGGATCGCGACGCCCGACGCCGACAGCTTCCGCCGCTCCGAGACTTATCTCACCGGCCAGATCGCCCGCGCCGTCGCGCGCGGGCAGCGGGGTCTGTAGTCCGCAGCCTCGCATCGACGTCATTGCGAGCGCAGCGAAGCAATCCAGGTACTTGATGTCCTAAGCCTGGATTGCTTCGTCGCTGCGCGCCTCGCAATGACGATGAAAGACTCATCGCATGACCCCATTCCACGAAATCCTGTTTCCGCTCGACGTCGCGCTGAAAAGCGCCGGCGGGCCGGAGCGGCGCACCGAGATCGTCGGGTTCGGCTCGGGCCGCGAGCAGCGCAACGCGCGCTGGGCGGACTCGCGACGGCGCTATGACGCCGGCTATGGCGTCAAGACCTCCGAGGCGCTGCAGCAGGTGGTGGCATTCTTCGAAGAGCGCCGCGGCCCCCTTACCGGCTTCCGCTGGCGCGATCGGCTGGATTGCAGCTCCGCCGCGCCCGGCGCTGGAGTGTCGCCGCTCGACCAGGGCATCGGCATCGGTGACGGCACGCGCGCCAACTATCAACTCGTGAAAACCTACGGCGCCGGCTTTGCACCCTATGTGCGCACCATCACCAAGCCGGTCGCCGGCAGCGTCCGCGTTGCAGTCAGTGGCGTCGAAGCAGCAGCCGCCAGCTTCGCCTGCGATCCGGCCACCGGCATCGTCACCTTCGCGCCCGGCCACCTGCCGCCGTCCGGCGCAGCGGTGACCGCCGGCTTTCAGTTCGATGTCCCGGTGCGGTTCGACACCGACTATCTCGAAGTCGATCTCTCGGCGTTTGCCGCCGGCGCGATCCCGAAGATCCCGCTGGTCGAGATCAGGGTGTGAGTTCGAACGTGTACTGAGCCGAAGCTGCGAGTCTCTCTTACTCTTGGATGCAATCAGATAGTTAGATCATTAATCCTGTGCTGAAACCGGCATGATCGTTGGGCGACACGCGGATCTGATCAGAACAGTTTACACCTCTGTATTTACCCGGTGGCAATCAGGCGGTGCCGATCCTCAGCGCCTTCATGCGACCCGCGAGGAAGCGCCCGCGCGGTCGGCATTAATGGCGGCGTTGAGAATTTCATGCTCATATTTTTGGTTTTCGGCCTTCTCCTGCCAGTGGCCGCAGATGCGAACGAAGCTGCTCCGGCGATACCTCATCGGTGTGAGAACTGCACCTCGATACCGGTCGAAGTTGCGACGCAGGCCCGCGAAATGTCCGACATGTGCCGTTCCGTGGGTGGGACGCCACGATCGGGTCCTGACATTCAGCAGGGACGTTTTCCGGATGGTCCTGTTTTCTGGGCCATCGACGAAGCCACGTTCGCCTGCGATGGAGCGGCAACGCTGTTTTCCACCAATCACGGGGCAGGGGTCCACATCTTCGTCGAAACCAACGATGGGCATGCAACCCAAGCTTTCGAACACGCGGCCTTTGGAGTGACATTGGAGCGTAGCGGCGACACCAACAAGGTTTGGCTGAACGTTGGCGGTGCGCTCTGTGGGCAGAACACGGCTGGTCTGTCGACAGCGGACATGCGCGCGTGTCAGCGTCCCCTCAAATGGGACGCTGTAACCCGCAAGGTCGATTTTGCACCGCTGTCGGAAATCCGGGATTTGCCGCAGGCCGCGGATCAGGAGGCGCAGGCCGGCGGATTGCCCGCCAACAGGATCTACGATTCCGGTTCGGAGCTCGTGAGTAAGCGGGATTACGTTCTCAACGAATACTGGAAGGACAAGATCGACCTCATTCCCTGGAAGCCGCGCGGTGCCACGCAAGGGACGATCTTCAATTGGCCGTTTGCGTCACCGGATGGACGATCGTTGATGGTATCGCTGCTGCAGGCACCAGCGGTCTGCACCCCCAAATGTCCGGCGCGTTTCATCAATGCACAACACCGGGTCGTGTTGGAAATCATGGTGTGTGCCGACAGAGCAAAACACGGGTTTTCGCCAGATAACAGGACGTTCATCGCCTGCGGAGAACGGTTCTCCATCCCGCAGGTCGACGAGCGGACGGCTCTTCTCGACAACGCCCCGCCGGGTTCAAACCCCGAGGCTTATCTCGAGGTCCAGCGTCGCCTTCGTGCGCAGCCAAAAAACAGGCCGGAGCCGATCCGAGTTGATTCAGCGCTTCACAACGATTCCCAGATGCTCATTCGCGAGTGGAAAGACGGATCGGTCGAGATTGCCTATGACGTCCCGAAGCAAACACTGCCCGTGGTGCAGGGCACGTTGTTGTTCCGTGGCACTCGTAGCGGTTCAAATTATCAGGGAACGGCGTTCACGTTTCGTGACGGTTGTGCGCCCGCGCCCTACGAAGTGCGCGGATATCGAGACGCGAAGCGTGAGCTGGTCGTTTTGACCGGTGCGGCCCCTCGGCGCGGCAGAGGCTGTGACATCATCGGGGATTCGGTTCGCTCCAATCATGCGCGACTCGTGTTCGACACGCGAGAGCTGGGCGACGAATAAGGACGAGCCCGGCGGAGTCGCACGCAGGTCCCCCAAGCTCACCATCGTCCCGGCCTTGCAGGCCCAGCTCGATACCGGCGCGATTCCGAATCTCCCGCTGGTCGAGATCAGGGTGTGAGCGGACTCTCCCGGAGGCCGCGGTTCGAGCCCCAGCCGTTGCTTCAAGGCTTTCGCGGCATCGGCCCCGCGACTGCCGGCTGCGGTGGTGCGGGCGATACGACGAACGACAGCCAGGCGTTCCAGCCTTCCGGCCGGTTCTGCGCGGCGAACTCCTTGTAGCCCTTCAGGTTCAGATAACCCTGCATGTCGCCGACCGGAAACAGGATGCCGAGTTGCGGTCCAACGCCGGCGACACGCGACCGAAACCCGCCAAGCAGCGCCGGCGCACCGGAATCGTCGCTGATCTGCTGGAAGTAATAGCCGACCAGCCCAAGCTGGAGTTGTTTGGTGAGGAAGTGCGACGCGCCCCAGTCGACGTGAAAGTCGACGCCGCTCTGGTAGTTCGCCGATGTGTTCTTGAAGTTGTAGGTCGCACCCGCGACCGCCGAGAATTCGTTGCCGGCGAGCGGATTGAAATAGGTGTAGCCGACGCCGAAGTCGATCGCGCCGTGGCCGATGCCGAGATTGGCGAGGCGGTGCCGGTCGTAGTCGCCGACCGGAATGTCGCCGGTGCCATACACCATGAAATTATTGACGCCCACGTTCCATTTCAGCGCGATCTGCGGAATCACGTCGCCGTATGAGGTGAGATCCTGCGTCCGGCCGAGCGCGATGGTGCGGCCGGAGAAATCGCTCAGCGACGCTTCAGCCGCCGCCTGGTTGCGGCCCACAACGCCGAGCAGCGTCGCGGACAATTGGCCACCGAGAACCGGCGTCGCGAACACGTAGCTCGGGCCGTACAGGCCGAGGTCGCCCTTACCGGAGAGCCCGACGTCGACCCGTCCGCCCCGGGGAAACTGCATGCCGGCGCCGGCGCTGACATCGGTGTGATAGTAGATTGAGATCCAGGACCAGCCTGGCGTGCCCGGTGCCGCTGCAAGGCTGCCGAAGAAGCCAGGGACCCAGAAGCTGATGCCCCCTTCGTCGGCCGATGCTGCTTGCGGGCCTTGGAGGGCCAGCAGCGTTACGGCCGCCAATCCGCCGATGATACGGTGTGAATACTGCGACATGCCACGTTCCGATGTGTTCTGGTCGGCCCTGACCGTTGTCACGTCTGCGCCAAAACCGGCGCCGGATAATTGTGCGGAGACCACCCCGGATCGCCGGCCCCGGGCGATCGGCGCGGGCGTTATTCCGTAAAGATCCGGCTCCAGTCGTTCTTCATGTCGACGACCGTCCAGCCACCCGCGGCCGCCGCATCGAGCGCCTTGTCGAGCTTGCCGATCTTGGACTGGCGGTCGTAGGCATATTCCCGTTCGGCATCGGTGTGATGGACGAGTCCCGCAAACCGCGGGCCGGCGCCGGCGACGGTCCATTGCAGCATTTCGAGGTCGCCGTCCGAATTGCCGAATGCGAAGATCGGCCGGCGCCCGATGAACCGGTTGATGCCCACCGGCTTGCCGGGGCCGTCGTCGACGAATTCGACCTTGGTGAGCTTGATCAAGCGCGGCTTGCCGGCGGCATCAGTCTCGAATTTGACGACGCCGGACGAGCCGACCACCTGCTCGGGCGGTATGCCGTAGGCTTTCTCCACCCACGGCCGCATGAATTCGACACCGCCGCCCGATACAATGAAGGTCTTGAAGCCGTTCGCGCGCAGATATGCCAGCAGCTCCAGCATCGGCTGGTAGGTCAGTTGGTTGTAGGGCCGCCCGAAGCGCGGGTGCCGTGCGGTCGCCATCCAATCATGCACCGCATCGGTGAACTCGTCCGTCGTCATCCCCGCATGAGTTGCCGCGACGACCTCGAGCAGGCCACTTTCGCCCGATGATGCGAATGCCGCCTTGTCGTTTTGAAGCAGCGCCTCGAACGGCTCGTGATCTTTCCATTCCGGATGCTGCGGAGCCATCGCCTTGATGCGATCGAACGCAAAGGCGAGTTGGAAGTAATAGGGCTGCCCACAGCGTGCCATCATTGTCGAAGGTGGCGATCCGCTCGGCTGTCGGCACGAAATCCGCACCTTGCTCCGTCGTCACGCGCGCGACGAAGGCGATGATCGCCTGTTTCGCGGTCCCGTTCGTCCATGACGGCAACGGATCGGAGGCGTCGGTCGCGAAACCGACGACGGGCGAGCCGAACACGGCGGCCGAGAGAGCGAGGAGGCTGCGTCGGGTGATCATGGCCGTTCTCCGGTGCCTCAATTCTCGTTCGGTCTCGCCGTCGTGATCTTCTCCATCACGTCGCTGATCGTGAAACTCGCGGCCTTGGCCCGCGGCGGAAACTCGTTGAAGCTTTCAGCCCAATGCGCCACCAGGGCCTGCGCCGGGATGATCAGGAACATGCGGTGATCCATCCAGTCGCCGTAGTTCAGGCTGGCGGTGGCTCTTTCGAATGGATCGGCCCGCAAATTGTAGATGTTGGGGGCGCGAAGCTTGGTGAACTGGCCCTGCCAAACGCCGGCGGGCGTTTGCGGCGAGACCTCGGTGTTCTGCTCCAGGAAAGCGAATTTCCAATTCCGAATTCGGATCGCCATTAGTTCGCCGTCGTCGCTCCAATACAGGAATCCCTCGCGCGGTGACTGTTTCACTTCATTCTTGAAGAACGGCAGCAGGTTGATCCCGTCGAGATGCACCTTGAACGGCTTACCGTTCAGGGTCGTGCCTTGCTTAAGACGATCCACGATGCCGGTGTCGCCGGCCGCGGCCGCAAAGGTCGGGATGAAGTCCTCATGCGCGCAAATATCGTTGACGATCGTGCCGGGATTGATCACGCCCGGCCAGCGGATCAGGCAGGGCACCCGGAAGGCACCTTCCCAATTGGTGGCTTTCTCGCCCCGGAACGGCGTCGTGCCGCCGTCGGGCCATGTGAACACCTCGGCGCCGTTGTCGGTCGTATAGACCACGATGGTGTTGTCGACGGCTCCGAGGTCGTCCAGCAGTTGCAGCAGTTCGCCGACATGGCCATCGGTCTCGACCATCCCGTCCGGATATAGTCCGAGCCCGGTCTTGCCTTGCGATTCCTTTTTCAGATGCGTGAAGACGTGCATCCGGGTGGTGTTGAAGTAACAGAACCACGGCGTCTGAGCCTTGTGCTGCCGGCTGATGAAGTCTTTGGCCGCGGCGAGAAACTCCGCGTCGACGGTCTCCATGCGCTTGGTGTCCATCGGGCCGGTGTTCTCGATCACCTGCTTGCCGACGCGGCCGTAGGTCGGATCAATCGTCGGGTCGTCGCGGTCACTTGCCTTGCACTTCAAGACCCCGCGCGGCCCGAACTTGGCGCGGAAACGCGGATCCTTCGGATAGTCCGGGTTCTCCGGCTCCTCCTCGGCGTTGAGGTGATAGAGATTGCCGAAGAATTCGTCGAAGCCGTGGACGGTGGGGAGGTGCTCGTTGCGGTCGCCGAGATGGTTCTTGCCGAACTGCCCGGTGGCATAGCCGTACGACTTCATCACGTCCGCGACGCTCGGATCGAGCGGACCGAGCCCGAGCTCGGCACCGGGCAGGCCGACCTTGGTCAGCCCGGTGCGAATGGGAGATTGCCCGGTGATGAACGCGGCGCGTCCCGCCGTGCAACTCTGCTGCCCATACCAGTCGGTGAAGGTGGCGCCTTCTCGGCCGATCCGGTCGATGTTGGGCGTGCGATAGCCCATGATCCCCATGTTGTAGGCGCTGATGTTGAACCAGCCGATATCGTCGCCCATGATGAACAGGATGTTCGGTTTGGGTCCGGCGGGCCCGCCTGCGATCGCGGGAGAGGCCGGAGCTTTTTTGGCTGCCTGTGCGAACGCACCGGTCGTTAGTGCCGCCGCAGCGACCAGGGTTGATGTCCCCAGCAGGAGATTCCGACGATCAATAGCGCCATTGGGCACGCGCTGGTGCTTGTCTTCGCTGTTCATCTGACACTCCCGATTGTGATCCGGTGTGCATTCGGCTGCGGCGATCCGCCCGTGAGGAGGCGGTGCGCGGAACGAGCGTTGCGGAGTGAAGTACGATGATCTGGCTGGGCAGAGGATGGAATCGCGTTTGGGGTGGCGCGCGACCGGCGTTGAGGCGTGGTGCGATCACTGGCCGGCATGAACCGTGCTCCAGCGAGTGATGAGGAGCGGTCATGCACCATGATTGTGTGGTCGTGCTAACCATCTGTCGTGCAATCAATCTGGAATGGAGTTGCACTGCGTTGCAGGATCGCACTAGGAAATATGATAAGGATGAAGCTAATCGGCGTGCAAATCGTTGAGGCTCGTCAATTGCGATACTGTGTCTGGTTTCGTGTAATAATGGTATGCCACTGAGGGATCAGTACCAGGTCACCAATTCCGAGTGAGTGCTGCTCGTGCCCGACAAACGGCAGTTATCGCAGGTTGGCGTTCAACGCCGATTTCACGTCATGGCCAAGCCTGCGGGCTCGTCCTGCAACCTCGACTGCAGATATTGTTTCTATCTAAGTAAGCAGACGCTCCGAGGAGGGCCGGGTGCCGGGAGGATGACGGACCGGACTCTGGAGCTGTTCGTTCGGCAGTATATCGAGGGGAATACCGGGCCGGAGGTGGTGTTCTCCTGGCAAGGCGGTGAGCCGACGCTGCTCGGCCTAGACTTCTTCCAGAGGGTCGTTGAGCTGCAAAGACGATACGCGAGGCCCGGTCAGCGTATCGAAAATGATCTTCAGACGAATGGCATTCTGCTCGATGCCGCTTGGGCCGGGTTTCTGAAGGAGCACCGGTTCCTGGTCGGACTCAGCATCGATGGTCCGCGCGAACTGCATGATCGCTACCGGGTGAACAAGGGAGGCGCGCCGACATTCGACAAGGTCATGGCTGCGGCGACCGTGTTGCGGAAGGCGGGAGTGCCGTTCAATACGCTCACCTGCGTACATCGCTTCAATGCCGAGCGCCCGCTGGACGTCTATCGCTTTCTCCGCCAGGAGCTGGATTCGACCTACATCCAGCTCATTCCGATCGTGCAGGCGAGGGGTTTCGAGACCGATGCGCCGGATGTCTACGACACCGCGCATATGCCGATCATTGGAAGCGCGCGGTCGAAGCCCGATCATCCGGAATCGATTGTCACCGACTGGTCGGTCGATCCCGATCGGTACGGCTATTTCCTGTCCCGCGTATTCGATGAGTGGCGACGGCGGGATCTCGGCAGGGTGCTGGTGAATCACTTTGAAACGCTGGTCGCTCAGCATCTCGGGCTGCCGGCGCAGATCTGCATCTATCATCAATTCTGCGGCAAGGGCGTGGCGCTGGAGCACGATGGCGGCGTTTATGCCTGCGACCACTATGTGTACCCCCAATATCTGCTCGGCAATCTGAGCGAGTCGTCATTGTCTGAGATGGTGTTCTCTAAGCGCCAGGTGGCATTCGGCTACGCCAAGTCGGAGACGCTGCCGGACGACTGTCGCGCCTGCGAATATTTGCGGGACTGCTGGGGAGAATGTCCTGGAAATCGCCTACTGCGGACGCCGTCAGGCGAGCCGGGGCTCAATTATCTGTGCAGCGGACTGAAGAAGTTCTTCAAGCACGCACGGCCAGCCATCGACGAAATTGCGGCCGCGATCCGGAAGCAGAACGGCTAGCCGGGACCGCAGGGCCGAGGCGCCGATATGCGGAGCGATCTCGCGTCGACCTCAACCGGTCGCTGCCAATTTACGAGTCATCCGTGATTCAAGCGGCGCGCTATTCACGCGCCAGGACAGGTCCCATGCTCACCATTCCGTCGGCCTTGCAGGCCAAGCTCGATGCCGGTGTGACCACGCTGGCGCAGTGGTGGATCGTGCGGCGGCGGGATGGTGCTGTGCTGGGGTTTACCGATCATGATCGCGATCTCACGATCGAGGGCGTGAACTGCCGCGCCGGCACCGGATTCTCGGCGTCCGAGGCGTCGCAGCGGTTCGATCTGTCGGTCGATGGCGCGGAGATTTCCGGTGCGTTCGATGACGCGCTGCTGGGCGAGGCGGATTTGGCCGCCGGGCGCTACGATGCGGCGGCGATCGAGAGCTGGCTGGTGGATTGGAGTGCGCCCGAGCTGCGAGTGTTGATCGCACGCGGCACGCTCGGCGAGGTGCGGCGCGAAGGCTCGGCCTTCACGGCGGAACTGCGCGGGCTCGCCGATCTGTTGTCGCAGGAGACCGGCCGGCTTTACACCGCGGCGTGCAGCGCTGATCTTGGCGACGCGCGCTGCCGCGTCGATCTGAGCAGTTCGGCGCGGCGCGGCGAGGGGACGGTCGTGGCGGCGCCCGGCACCTCGACCCTGACGGTCTCCGGGCTCGACGGCTTTGCGCCCGGCCTGTTCAGCGCCGGCCGGCTGAGCTGGCGCAGCGGCGCCAATGCCGGCGCGGCGGTCGAGATCAAGCAGCATCGCATCGTCGGCGGTGAGGTGCGGCTGTCGCTGTGGCAGGCGATGGCCGAGCCGATCGCGGCCGGCGACAGCTTCGTCGTCACCGCCGGCTGCGACAAGCTGTTTGCGACCTGCCGCGACCGCTTCGGCAACAGCGATAATTTCCGCGGCTTCCCGCAGATCCCCGGCAACGATTTCGTCGTCAGCTATCCGGTGCCCGGCGCGCCCGGCAACACCGGCGCGCCGATCGGCCCGGTGCTGCGCGGCGACGTCTGACCGCCGGCATAGTCCCTCATTCGTTCGAGCGAGAGCACCATGGATCAGTCCCTGGGGCGCGACGCGCTGGTCGCCGAGGCGCGCAGCTGGATCGGCACCAGCTATCGGCATCAGGCCTCGGTGAAGGGCGTCGGCTGCGATTGCCTCGGCCTGGTGCGCGGGGTGTGGCGCGCCTGTCTCGGCGCGGAGCCGGAAGCGCCGCCGCCTTACGCGCCGGATTGGGCTGAAGCCGGCGTCGACGAGACGCTGGCGGCGGCCGCGCTGCGCCATCTGGCGCCGGTGCCGTGCGATGCGTTCGATCGCGGCGACGTGCTGCTGTTCCGCTGGCGCGACGGCTGCGTCGCCAAGCACGCGGCGATCGCCAGTTCGGCGACGACGATGATCCACGCGCATGACGGCGCGGCGGTGTGCGAGGTTGCGATCACGCCATGGTGGCGGCGCCGGCTCGCCTATGCGTTCACGTTTCCCGGCGTTGCAGATCCGCTGCGTTGACGTTGACGAAGGCGTCTGGTCAGGTCCGGCCGAGTTTCGAACGGACCAACCTGGAGGCCTGCGGGATGGATCACCACAGCAACGTGTGGACCGGCGGGTGCCACTGCGGCGCGGTGCGCTTCGAGGTGACGCTGAGCGACGGCTTCGACACGATCCGGCGCTGCACCTGTTCGTATTGCCGGATGCGCGGCGCGGTCGTGGCGATGGCGGAGATGGGCGGGATCAAGATCCTGCAGGGCGAGGACGTGCTGACGACCTATCGCTTCCACACCGGCACGGCGCAGCACTTTTTCTGCTCACGCTGCGGCATCTACACCCATCACCAGCGGCGATCCAATACGAACCTCTATGCCGTCAATGTCGCCTGCCTCGACGGCGTCAGCCCGTTCGATTTCGCCGAGGTGCCGGTGATGGACGGCGTCAACCACACCAACGACACCGGCCAGCCGACCCGCCGCGCCGGCACGCTCCGATTCATCGCGTCGGAGTAACGGCGCGCGCGCCTCGAAAAGAGGGCTGCGTCTGTCCTTAATTGGCATGCGACCGTGTTTCGCGTGCAACAACAGGCACGACCTCATGGTGAGGAGGCGCAAAGCGCCGTCTCGAACCATGCGCCGAGAGTCACGCGTGGCCTCATCCTTCGAGACGCCCGGCTTTGCCGGGCTCCTCAGGATGAGGACTCAGTGCCCTCGACAAGGGGCAATTCCGCTTCGATCAATCGACCACGCGGACTAAGCGCCTGGACGACGAAATTCAGGCCTTGGCGCGGGCGGCCTTGGTTTCGACGATCATCCGCTTGATGGCGTCGACGGTCTCGGGCGGCAAATGCTTGGCGGCGCCGAGGGCGACGTACAGCGCGTTGAGCGTGTTGCGACGGGCTTCCGGCGGGATCACCATCTTGGCGCGCGGGCCTTCGGCGAGGCCGTACAGCGCCTGCGCGGCGAGATCGAGATCGTAACCCCACACCCAGCACCACAGCCGCACCGCGGTCGACCAGCCGCGCTCATAGGCGCGCAGCGAGGTGCCGGCTTCGAACAGCGCCTTGACCGCGGCATCGCGGGTCTCCTCGGGCGCGCCGGCCTCGACGCCGGAGTAGCGCTCGGCGACGTCGAGCACTTCGATCCGCTTGGCCTGCAGCGCCACCACCGGCTTGCCGATGAAATACACCGCCCCATAGGCGACGATCGCCACGACTACGCTCGCTAGAAATTCCATCGCCTGATCCTGCCGGCCGCCTCGCCCAAGCCGGGTACGATGCAAATGTCGTGCACGCCGTCAACGCCGCCGGCATTGAACTTCCGTCGCGTCCGGCCGAGCAGGGCGCTCGGAGAATTGACAGGAAGCTGTCAAAATGACAGGATGCTGTCATGACGCAAGCCGGTGACGCCCCGTTCGACCATCCCGCCAACGCTCTCGTGCTGGAGGTTTTCCGGCTCAACGGCGCGCTGATCAGGTTCGGCGACGCACTGGTGAAGCCGCTCGGGCTGACCAGCGCACGCTGGCAGGTGCTGGGTTCGGTCGCCCACGGCCGCGGCACGTTTTCGGTGGCGCGGCTGGCCGACAACATGGGGCTCGCCCGTCAGTCGGTGCAGCGGATCGTCGATGAGCTGTCCGAAGCGGGGCTGGTCGGCTTTGCGCCGAACCCGGCGCACAAGCGCGCCAAGCTGGTGCTGCTGACGCCGCGCGGCGAGCGGGTGTTCAAGCAGGCGAGCGAGCTATGGGCGCCGGTCGCCGACGCGATGATCGCCGGCGCCGATCCGCGCCAGCTGCGCAAGACCCGCGAAGCGCTGATCGCGCTGCGCGAACGGCTCGACGAGCAATTCAGTGACAGGAGTGCGTAAATGATCAGGAAGCTGCACCCGATCGCGGGCATTATCGCGTTTCTCACCATCCTGGTGTTCTGGACCTCGACGGTGGTGGTCGAACTCGGCGGCGACGAGGCGGCGATCGCCGCCGTGAAGCTTCGTATCCTGTGGGGCCTCGCGGTGTTGATCCCGGCGATCGCGCTCGCCGGCGCCAGCGGCTTCAAGCTCGGCGGCAAGTCGCCGCATCCGGTCGTCGCCGCCAAGCGCTGGCGGATGCCGTTCATCGCGCTCAACGGCATCGCCGTGTTGGTACCATGCGCGATCCTGCTGCAGCAGCGTGCCGCCGCCGGTCAGTTCGACCAGATCTTCACGGTGGTGCAGGCGGTGGAGCTGATCGCCGGCGCGATCAACCTGACGCTGATCGGCCTCAGCATCCGCGACGGCTTCCGGCTGACGCGCCGGTTCGGCCTGTCGGCCGCGACGCGGTGAGATCGTCAGCAGCCAGGACGATCACGATGGCGCTGCATAGTTCATCCGATCAATACGGCACCGTGGCGGTGACGATTCACTGGCTCACCGCGGTTCTGATTCTGATCGCGCTGCTGACTGGCTTTCGCGCTGCGGCGGCCGAGGAGGTCGCCACCAAGGCGGCGCTGCTCCGGGTGCATCTGCCGGCGGCCGCGCTGGCGCTGGTTCTCACCATCGTCCGCGTGGTGTGGTGGCTCGGTATCGACAACAAGCCGGAGCCGATCGACGGCGCGCCACGCTTGCAGCAGTGGATCGCGCGCGCGGTGCATCTCATGTTCTACGTGGTGGTG